>CAMWMY010000055.1 GCA_947175465.1 uncultured Erysipelotrichaceae bacterium
CTGTGAATTCATTCGAGAACTAGCAAAATCCAAATTATGAGTAATATATAAAAAAATACAATCTTCTCTAGATATCTCTATTGCATCCCATAACCTAACTAAAATAGATTTATGTAAATGATTCTCTGGTTCATCAACTATAATAAGGCTATTTTCTTGTGCACATAGAACTTCACCTATAAAATAGAAAATTGCTCTTTCCCCATCGCTCATTTCACTTCCATTATAATAATTTCCCTCAATACGATTTGATGCTTCAATTTTACCTGCACATATTTTTAATCTACGATGCTTAATAACATCTTCCCATATTTCCTTTATTTTTTCTAATCGTGTAAAATTATCAAATTCTGCCTCTCCCTCTTTATTCTTCTCTCTGTATTCTATACTCTTTTCATAATTTTCTGTCACCAAATATTGCATTAATTTATGAAAATCATCGAGCAAATGTGTTTCAGGTGACTCTCCCCATCTCCAATCTTTCTTTCCAAATCGAATTAGCCAATCTTTATTTTCACTAGTCGTTCCATATAAAAATTCTTCTGCTGCTGTTTGCATTTCAATTGGACTAGTCATTTTAGGTAAATTCAGTGACTTTTGGGCTGATATTCTATGAATATTAATTTCCGGATTATTTTCATCTATCCACACGCTCATTCTTGTTTTTCCAGCTCCATTTGCGCCAATTAAAACTATAGATGATTTATCTTCTATATAATTTTCTTCTCCATATAAATCCGGTATCTTTATTTTCATATACACTCCCTCTTTCTCAAATAATAAATAATCATTCTCATTATTTAATATTTTTTGCTCAAAACAACTATATAAGCTAAAAAGTGCCTCAAATAAAGCACTTTTCTTTTTTATTCCCACTCAATCGTTGAAGGTGGTTTTGAAGTACAATCATAAACAACGCGATTAATACCTCTTACTTCATTCACAATTCTTCTACTAATTTTATCTAAAACATCATACGGTATTCTAGCCCAATCCGCTGTCATACCATCAATAGAAGTCACCGCACGAATTCCAATCGTATAATCATAAGTACGTTGATCTCCCATTACTCCTACAGAGCGCATATCTGGAAGAGCTGTAAAGTATTGCCAAATCTCTTTATCTAAGCCAGCTAATGCAATTTCTTCGCGTAAAATCGCATCACTTTTTCTTACAAGATCTAACTTCTCTTCTGTAACTTCCCCTAGTACTCGAATCGCAAGCCCTGGTCCTGGGAAAGGTTGACGATGTACGATTTCATCTGGTAATCCTAATAATGTCCCTAAAGCACGCACTTCATCTTTAAATAATGTATTTAAAGGCTCAATTAATTTAAACTTCATATCTTTTGGTAAACCACCAACATTATGATGCGACTTAATTGTCTGTGCCGTTTCCGTACCTGATTCAATGACATCTGTATACAAAGTCCCTTGTGCTAACCACTTAATATTCGATAACTTACTAGACTCTCTATCAAAACAATAAATAAATTCATTTCCAATAATTTTACGTTTCTTTTCAGGATCTGCTACACCTTTTAACTTACTTAAAAACTCCTCTTGCGCATCAATCTTAATAAGATTCATCCCAAAACGACCTTTAAATGTATCTACTACCGATTCTGCTTCTCCTAATCGTAGTAGTCCATGATCTACAAACATACAAGTCAATTTATCTCCAATTGCTTTATGTAATAATGCTGCTACAACCGCTGAATCGACTCCTCCACTAAGTGCACATAGAACCTCTTCATCTTTCACAGTCTCTTGAATATGCTTTACTTGCACATCAATAAATGCTTGCATACTCCAGTTATTTTTAGCTTTACATACTTCAAACACAAAATTCTTCAACATCTCATTCCCATGTAAAGAATGACGAACTTCTGGATGAAATTGAATTGCATAGAAGTTTCTAGAAGGATCGCTCATCATACAAATAGGACATGTAGCTGTAGAAGCATTCACTTGAAACCCTTGTGGTAATTGAGTTACTTGATCTCCATGAGACATCCAAACCTGTTGCTTATGCGCTAGTCCTTTCACAAGCAAACACTCTTCTTTTACCTCAATATCGGCCTTTCCATATTCTGCATGATCACAAGGAGAAACCTTTCCACCTAAAGTATGTGCCATTAGTTGCATACCATAACAAATCCCTAAAATCGGTAATCCTAACATAAAGATTTCTTCATCAATATGAAATGCATTTTCATCATAAACAGAATTGGGACCACCAGAAAAAATAATCCCTTTAATGTCTTTATCTTGTTTAATTTGCTCAGCTGTTATTTTATGTGTTAATAGTTCACTATAAACACCCATCTCTCTTACACGACGTGCAATCAGCTGATTATATTGACTTCCAAAATCTAATACAATAATTTTATCTGCCATATATTCACCTCATTTACTTTTCCTATATTATAAAGGAGTTTTTCAATTATGCAATAAAAATATTAAAAACTTACACAATTATAAAATCCCTACTCTTTTAAAGATCATATCCACATTCTTTACATGATGCTTAGGATCAAAACAATCTTCAATTTCTGCTGGCGTTAATGTCTTACATACTTCTTCATTTTCTTCCATCAATTGACGAAAACTTATCTTGTTCTCCCATGACTTAATCGCATTTGGCTGTACAAGATCATACGCCTTCTCTCTTGAAAATCCTTTTTCAATTAGCTTCAACATAAATCGCTGTGAAAAAATAACGCCATGGGTCTTATAAATATTATCTAGCATAGTATCTTCAAATACCGTTAAATTATCTAAAATACGTTGAAAACGATGTAACATATAATCCAACAACATTGTCGCATCTGGCGCAATAATTCTTTCGGCAGCTGAATGAGAAATATCTCTTTCATGCCATAAAGCCACATCTTCAAAACTTGTCATCATATACCCACGTAACACTCTAGCACAACCACATATATTTTCAGATCCAATTGGATTTCTCTTATGTGGCATGGCACTGGATCCTTTTTGCCCTTTATGGAAAAACTCTTCACACTCACGTACTTCTGTTCTTTGTAAATGACGAATTTCTACAGCCATTTTCTCTAATGAAGTTGCGATCAATGCAAGCGTAGAAAAATAATATGCATGACGATCTCTTTGTAAAATTTGCGTAGAAATATTACTTGATGCAATACCTAGCTTTTCACATACATAATCTTGAACATAAGGAGGTGTATTCGCAAAAGTTCCTACAGCTCCTGATATTTTCCCAACTTCAATATCTTTACAAGCACTAGTAAAGCGCTCCATATTTCTTTTCATCTCTTCATACCACAAGGCAAACTTTAACCCAAAAGTCGTAATTTCCGCATGTACTCCATGGGTTCTCCCCATACATATCGTATCTTTATAACGAAGAGCTTGTTTTTTTAACGTTTCTAAAAAAAGATCCAATTTTTTACGTAAAAGCTCATTGGCTTGTTTATATAAATACCCATAGGCTGTATCCACAACATCCGTACTTGTTAATCCATAATGAATCCACTTTTTTTCTTCACCTAAAGTCTCACTTACAGCACGTGTAAAAGCGACTACATCATGTCTTGTTTCTTCCTCAATAGCATAAATACGTTCAATATCATAGCTTGCCTTGTTCCACAATGTTTCAACATCTTCCTTAGGAATTTCTCCAAGTTGTGCCCATGCTTCGCAAGCAAGAATTTCAACTTTAAGCCATGCATCATATTTAGCCTTTTCGCTCCAAATATTTTTCATTTCACTTCTAGCATAACGATCAATCATTTAACTTCCTCCTTTTATAGGATACACGTTTTCTTTATAAATAAAGTCATATGATTTTATGATACCCAATTTCAATATAAGTGTCAATTATTGGCAAAAGGAAAGACTACTTTTCTATCTCATGCAGCTTTCCTATCCTAAAATCAAAAAAAGGAGATGTGCATACCATCTCCATGTAAGATCTTATGTTAAGCCCACACTATAGCACTTATAAACTCCTATAATGCACCGATTTTTATCCTAAATTCCTCCTAAATAGTTCAGCCTTAAGGCATTTATATCCTTTTTAAGAAGAACTATCCTTTCCATGCTACTTCCTGTCTTTTCGCAAGCACTCTTACAAATTATAGATACTAACGAAGAGATGGTTTCGCTTTTCCTTTTTTCACCCTTGATAAAAGAACGATACATTCTACATGGGCAGTATGTGAAAAAATATCAATAGGCACAATTTTTTTCACTTCATAGTTCGAAGATAAAACAGCTAAATTTTTCGCTAAAGTAGCTGGATTACAAGATACATAAACAATATCTTGAATTCTACTTTTTAATATACAATATAACATTGCTTCATCTAAACCACTTCTTGGTGGATCCACAACCAAACAATCAATCGGTCGCTTTTTCGATATATATTGCAATTTATCTGCCGCATCAGCACATACAAAAGATATATGATGAAAGCCATTTAACTTTGCATTTTGATTTGCATTAACCACTGCATCTTTAATACTTTCAATACCAATAATTTCTTTAGCCTTATCTTGTAAATAAAGAGATATCGCACCAATCCCACTATAAGCTTCTACCATCAAATCATATTTCTTTGGAAGCAGAGCCGCAATGCTACGATATAAGGTCATTGCTTGTTGTGTATGTAATTGAAAGAAAGAACGTGGGGATATTTGTAATTTCAAATGATCAAATGCCAGTGGCAAATAACGCTCCCCTGCTAGTAGCTGCATCTTTTCCCCAAAAATTTCATGTGTTTTCTTTGCCGTATGTACACTTTGCCATAAAGAATGCATTCCTTTAATACGCATCATATCATTAATTAGCTGATTTGAATAAGTATCTTCTCCACTGATAAGCGTACATTGATAACGTCCATGAAAACCACGGATTACTAAAAAGCGAAGTCCTCTTTTTTGCTGATGTTGATAAGCTTGGATACGATGTTTATTCAAGACATACAAAACATCTTGACGTACTCTTTCTAGATCTTCTTCATGTACAATACATTTTTTAATTTCACGAAAATGATTTGTCCCTGGCACATACATTCCCGTAACCAAGCGACCATTTTCCATTGTACAAGGTAACTTTAATTGATTACGGTAACCAAAGATCATCGGATTAGCAACCATCTTTTGAATAACTTTTGGATTAATTTGTGCATACTTAATCAGCGATTGTCGCACATGAGAAAACTTATAATCCAATTGCTTTTTATATTGTGCGATCATCAATGGACAGCCACCACATCGCTCTTGTACAAAACACTTTGGTTTAATACGATGCGCGCTTGCTTGCACAATACGATTCACTTTCCCAACTTTATATCGTTGATGATCCTCCACAACCGTAATATCTACCTCTTCATCAATCAATGCCCCATCAACAAAGACTGGAATGTGATTCAAATAACCAATTCCCTCACCATTCATCCCCATTTTTATAATTTTAACTTTCATAAAACTTCCTCTTCCTTATATTGATCCTTCTTTTTCCCTAACTTTTTTAATTTATTTTGAATATTCATACAAAACGCATAATATTTTTGTGACTTCATCTCTAATAAATGCTCTTGTTGATACGTATCTTCAAAAACAATATTTAAACAGAAACCGAAATAAATAATACCCGATATAATATAAATAGCTAATAACAAGGTCACTAGCGAAGATAATGGCCCATATACTGTTTCATAAGAAGTAAACCTTCCAACAATCGTTAAAAATAAAGCTGATACACATAAAATGGCAATGGTACAAAATAACCCACCTAAAATACCAAAAGATAAGTTTCGCTTACGAAATGATAATGCTCGATACATAAGAGTAAAAAGAATAAACATCATGATCGAGGAAACTAAAGGTAAGTACTCCTTCATAATAGACCCTATAATAATCGCCGCAACAATTAAAATAGCTAATACCACAAACAAATAAATAGCTCGAAGACGAATTGCCCATTTAGGCACATCCACCTCCTCATGATTCGCACTAATCAACATAAAAGAATAAACACTACGACTTGCTAACCAAAAAGATGCACACAAAGTAATAATAGAAGGAATTAAGTTAAAATTTTGAGCTCCTAAAAACTCAATAAAGCCTCCTATTAACTCCTGTGGTATCATCTGCTCAATAAAAGTGATAATCGACTGTATGACTTCATCCGATAAATAAGCAAAATCAAATAGCATTACAAAAATAATAAGCGAAGGAGCTAATGCTAATAATAAACTAAAGGATAATGAATAAATAAAAAGAATTCCTTCTAATGATGTAAATTCTTTATATAATTGTACAATCCTATGCATACCATCACCTTCTTCCTATTATAACATATTCCTAATTTAAGCTTTCCATATAAGACTTAATTTTTGATGCATCATTTCCAATAATAAGAATATGATAATCGCCAATTTGAAAACGGAGTGCTTGATCAATAAGCTCTTGATACTTCGCTAAAATAGTCGCTTCTTGTTTTCGCTTCTCTATATGTTTTGTCATAGCTTGCTCAATTAAACCCGCATCTCCTTCAAAAATAGCGATTTCACAAGGACTCATCGAAACAACAGGTATAAATACCGCATACGATGTTAATTGATCACTACGTATAAAAAACTGTTCAGCTAACATCGTTTCATCAATCGATTCATCTTGTAAAAGCTCCATATTCCAAACACCATCATAACTCATCTGATTAATTTCCCATATTAGCTTTTGATAATTGATCGTTCCTTTTTGAAAACTTCCTAAAGAACTTCCACAACCACCAATGAATATCGTACATATTAAAAAAAGTATATATCCTCTTTTCATTATCTCCACCTCATCCTACTATATGCATATACCCCACTTTTTCATGCGATATATCCAGATAAAGAACTAGTATCAACATTTGAAAAAATTATATACTTAAATAAAAACTAAAATTATAAATAAGAAAGATTATTATATTCTAATCATTTTGTGCCAAATAATG
>CAMWMY010000056.1 GCA_947175465.1 uncultured Erysipelotrichaceae bacterium
GAATATTTGTATTATTTGTTATTGCGATTGTAGTCGAAATTTTTATCGAATTTTCTGGTATGATTTCACCACAATATCATCCTTTGATTTCTCTTTTTCTCTTTATCTTTCATCCGAAAAAGGCGATAAAGGCAAAAGCTGAAAAAGAAGAAAAAGAAAAATTAGATCATGAGTGATTGCCAAGAGGCAATCTTTTTTTATAAAGTTTTAGGAAAAAGAAAAAAGGATTGCGAATAAATACATGAGGAGGTCTCTCATGGAAGTGAAAAAATTATATACATTATTAGATAAAGATGAAAATTATACAGTAGGCGAGCAGAAGTATTGGACATATTTATGGAATCATTATGTGGAAGAGAAGAAAAATGATTACCAATCCCTTAGTGTGAAAGAGGCAGTTGCACGCTTAGTTAGTGATCAAAATTTACGTGATCGAAGAAATGCGAAGTCATGTGAAGATTTAGGTGTGCGTATTCGTGTAGGGGATATTTGTTATGTTGATTTTGGGGATGCTTATATTAATGAAATTGGTTATCAGCATTTTGCGATTATTATTGCTATCTACCATAATAAAGCGTTTGTGATTCCTATGAGTGGAAATGAAGAGCGTTATGCAAAAGCGTATCATGAAAAAAATATGGAAGGGAAAAAGCATTTGATGCAGTTAGGGAAGATAAAAGGAATGAATAAAAAAAGTGTTTTATTTTTAAATGATGCAAAGTTTATTAATACTGCACGTATTATTGATGTGAAAGCTCATCTAAAAAAAGAGAGCCCTCTTTTTCGAGAAATTGTCGATCGATTTAAAAAGTGTATATCTTAACAGGATATGACAAATCTTGCGTTTACTCTTCTTATACAATAAGGAAGAAGAGGTGGTAATTTGCAAAAAGTTATATCGACAAAAAAAGAAACAATGTTTTCTTTCTTACAAATACAAGATATTTATTGTAGTATTTGTGCATTATGTATTGGTTTTAACCAATCTCCGTTAGCCCTTTGTTTTGTATTGCCTTATTTATCTTATGTTTATATGCGTAAAACAAGAGAATGTATTATTGCGACAGTTATTATTTTACTATGTACGCTTTTTCAAGGTGTGATGGTAACGTATATATATGCTTTATGTATTTCAGTGTTTTTTTTATGCGTTCATATATTACGTTTACTTGAAAAAAATATATATCGCTATATACCTTATGTAACAACGCTCATTAGTATTCCTTATGCCTTTTTTATGTATCAATTTGAAGGGAAAGGAATATGGATTATCGCTGTAACGATGGTATTATCCTTTCAATTACATAAGAACTATAAGTGGTTGCATTCATCTTTTTCAATGAATCCTATCCTTTATACGAGTATTATTTTTTCTTTATTAAGTCTTTTTGACATGCTAAGCAATGGGGCTTATGCTCTTCCTATTTATGGGGGAGGACTTTTGTTTATTGTTTTATTAAATGAGCTTACAGTAAGTGCAATATTGAGTGGAGCTGTTTTTATGCTTTATCCTTTAGCTGAGCTTCCCTCTATTTGTATGCTTCCATTGTTTTTGATTGGAATATGCAAAGATGATAAAAAAATATGTGTGGCTTTATTATTTGCATCTTTACTTGTTTTTCCTGCAACACCTTATCAAGTTATTTATACGATTACTGCATGTTTTATTGTTTGTCTTTATCATCCAAACTATGTACCATGGCTTTTTGTGGAAGAGCCTTATCAAATCCAAGCAGCTATTACGCCTCAAAGTTTATTGAAAAGGCAAATGAATAACTTTTCTAGTATTTTTGGGTCTTTAGCACAATATTATGAGCATGTTTCAGGTATTGAGGCTGATATGCTAGCTAATATGGCAAGAGCTTTGAAGTTTAGTGCAGATGAAGTTAAAAGATTAACCGAAAAAGAAACCGTGCGTGAAAAAGTTTTAAATGCATTAGAAGCTTATCAATATGAGGTCACGTATTTGATGATGGAAGAAGTAAAAGAAGGAAGTTTACATATTGAATTAGATATTAAAAATATGAAAAGAAGTGAAGTGAAGCAAACACTTTTGCCATTGTTAGAAGTACTTTTACATACGAAATTACAAGTGTGTGAAGTGAAGTATTTGCGCTTTAGTAATGGGTATCATCATATTGTATTAGAAACACTTGTTCCTTATGAAGTTCAAGCGTATGCTTATAGTATTCAAAAGCCGTATACCGTAAGTGGAGATTCTTATTCTATTTTTCGCTTTCGTCAAAGTATGGTATGTACGCTTTCAGATGGTATGGGGACAGGAGAAAAGGCAGCCAATGCATCGCGTTTAATTACTAATATTTTTCAAAGGATGATGGTAAGTGGAATTCCTCAAATTGAAAGTATCAAATGTATTAATAAGCTTTTACAAAGTGATTCGTATGCAACACTTGATGTGATGTGTTTTGATCAAAGCCAAGGGGTTGTGTATCTTTCAAAATCAGCGGCCTGTCCTACTTATTTGATTCGAAATGAGCAATTGTATGAAATTCATGGAAATTCATTGCCTGTGGGGATTGTTTCGCAAATAGAACCTGATTGTTTTGTGATTGATCTTAAAGAAGGAGATGAATATTTAATGATAAGTGATGGAGTGGCTATTGAGGAAATACAAGCATGGATGAAAATACGAAAGTATGGAAAAGTGAAAGAAGATGTGAAAGAGTTTATAAGCTATTTAAAGGAAAAGCAAAGAGAGGATGACACGACGGTTTTATTAGCACAAGTACATAAAGAAAAGAATATGCAAAGCTGATGATAAATGAGTTATATGATAATTGCCAGACTGTTTTTCTTAGAATAGTCTGGTATTTATCATATAATGTAGAGAAGTTTCTAGAGTGGTTGAAAAAAATAGGATTATTAGGTATAATACGCATATGAATAATAGGATGAAACAAAGCTTAAAAAAACATAAATGGGTCATTGGTGTTTCTGGTGGAAGTGACTCGATGGCGTTGTTGCATATGTGTCATATGGAGCAGATTGATATTGTTGTTGCACATATGAATTATCGAAAAAGGCAGACTGCGGATCGTGATATGCAAGTTGTTATACAATATTGTGAACGGTATCATATACCTTATCAAATACGTTTTCCAGAAACGACGTGTCAAAGTAATTTTCAAGCTTATGCACGTGATGTGCGTTATGCTTTTTATAAAGATGTTGTAAAGCAATATCAAGCTTATGGTGTTTTGGTAGCACATCAGTTAGAAGATCATTTAGAGACGTATCTTATGCAGAAAAAAAGGCAAATGCAGCCTACTTATTTTGGGATACAAGAAGAAACATATATAAAGGGTTGTTTCATCAAAAGGATTCTTTTAGGGTATCGAAAAGAAGAACTTCAATCCTATTGTCGTGAATCTCATGTGTTGTATTATGATGATGAAAGTAATTTTTCAGATATATATGAAAGAAATCGTATACGACATGAAATTATAGAAAAGATGACCATTTGTGAAAAAGAAGAGATGTGTAAGAAAATTGAAATGGAAAATAAAGAGCTTTGTAAGCAGAGAAATGAAATGATGAAGTACTATCAACTTTGGGATGCTTCAAAAAAGAAGCTTTTTGATATACCAGAAAAATATCATATAGGTATGATTGATGAAATGATTTATAGGCAATTACAACATCATGTGACAAGGAAAGAAGTGTTGGAAATTTATCGGCAATTTTTAGGGAATAAAAATTGGATAAGAAAGCTTTCACATGGCTATGCGATCAGCAGTGCTTATGGGAAGCTTATCGTTCATGAAGAAGCACAAGCTTATACCTATATATTAGATACAGTATGTGCTTTGAAAACGCCTTATTTTGAGATTGCTGTTGAAGGGAATAAAAAAGAAGGATTTTCGGTGATGGAAGAAGAATTTCCACTAACGATAAGAAATGTACGCCATGATGATAAAATACGTTTAACTTTTGGGACAAAGGCGATTCATCGATGGTTTATTGATAAAAAAATACCTGCTTATCAAAGAGCGATGTGGCCTGTTGTGGTTAATCGATATGAAGAGATTATTTTCTCTCCACAAATCGGTTGTGATATTGCACATTTCTCTAACAATCCGTTGTTGTTTATGATAAAATAAGAGATATGCCTACTAGGAGGATTTAAGATGCATCAAAGTGTTGAAAAGATTTTAATTACGCAAGAAGAGATTGTCGCCCGTGCAAAAGAGCTTGGAAAAGAGATAAGTGAGCTTTATCAAGGAAAAAAGCCACCTATTCTTGTAGCTTTATTAAAAGGGAGTGTACCTTTTTTATCAGAACTAATTAAATATATCGAACTTGATATTGAGTTTGACTTTATGGATGTTTCTAGTTATGAAGGGACAAAATCTTTGGGTGATATCAAAATTAATAAAGATTTAGAATGTTCGGTAAAAGATGAAACGATTTTACTTGTAGAAGATATCGTGGATACAGGATGTACGTTAAAAGAAGTAACACGTATTTTAAGAAATAAAGGTGCTAAAGATGTGAAAGTAGTATCTTTATTAGATAAACCAGATCGTCGTATCGTAGATATCAGAGCTGATTTTATCGGATTTACCATCCCAGATGAATTTGTGATTGGGTTTGGTTTAGATTACAATCAAAAATACCGGAATTTACCGTATATAGGAGTTTTAAAAAGAGAAATATATGAATGAGATAAAAACTAGAAGGAGGGTTTGTTATGAAAAATAATCGACGTTTTGTAAATTGGATACCGATTCTTGTTGTTTTCTTGATTTTGGTTACTATTTTTAATTTGAGTCAAGGAAATAATGTAAAGAAATTTTCGTATAATGAATTCATGGCGAAGGCAGAACAAATGACTTCTGTAAAAGCGACGGTTTCTGTTGGTTATACGATTGCGGATGTATCGGGGGTATATACCGAAGGAGATAAACAAATTCCATTTACCGTTACGGTTCCTAATACAAATGATAATATAAATAAAGTTACAGGATTATTAGGAAGAGATGGGAATGAAGTTAAAGTTGTTGATGCGACAGAAAAAAGTATCTTTTTAACTTTATTAGAAATTGCCATGCCCATTTTATTGACCGTAGGGTTAATGCTTTTTGTACTTACAAGAATGAATCCAGGAAATCAGGTTAGAGCCCATGGGGCATCGAAAGCCTGGGCGAGGATTGAAGGCAATATTAAAATTCGTTTTAAAGACGTTGCTGGATGTGATGAAGAAAAAGAAGAAGTAAAAGAAATTATTGATTATTTAAAAGCTCCTAAGAAGTTTAGTGATATGGGAGCACGCATTCCAAAAGGTGTTTTAATGGTAGGGCCTCCTGGAACAGGGAAAACATTACTAGCTAAAGCTGTTGCAGGGGAAGCGAATGTGCCATTCTTCTCTGTATCAGGATCCGATTTCGTAGAGATGTTTGTTGGTATGGGGGCAAGTCGTGTACGTGATTTATTTAAGAAAGCACAACAGGCTGCACCATGTATTATCTTTATTGATGAAATAGATGCTGTTGGAAGACAGCGTGGAGCTGGTATGGGTGGAGGAAACGATGAACGTGAACAAACCCTAAACCAAATGCTTGTGGAAATGGATGGTATGAGTGAAAATAAAGGTATTGTAATTATTGCGGCAACTAACCGTCCAGATGTATTAGACCCAGCATTGTTACGTAGTGGTCGATTTGACCGTCAAATTACGGTAAACTTACCAGATAAAAAAGGCCGTACAGAAATTTTACAAGTACATGCAGCATCTAAAAAATTAGCTGATGATGTAAACTTAGAAAACTTAGCGAAAAGAACACCAGGATTTTCTGGGGCTGACTTAGAAAACGTATTAAATGAAGGTGCGATTTTAGCAGTTCGTGATGATCGTACAGAAATTACAATGGATGATTTAGATGAAGCGATTGACCGTGTTATGATGGGACCAGCGAAGAAATCAAAGAAATATTCAGATGAAGAAAAACGCTTGGTAGCTTATCATGAAGCAGGGCATGCGATTATCGGTTTAAAATTGAAAAATGCGGATATGGTGCAAAAGATCACGATTATACCACGTGGAGAAGCAGGTGGATATAATTTAATGACACCACGAGAAGAGAAATTATTACCGACAAAATCAGATTACTTAGCACAAATTACAGGTTTATTAGGTGGGCGAGTAGCTGAGCAAATTGTCTTTGATGAAATATCTGCAGGGGCAAGTGGAGATATTCAAAGAATTACTAAAATTGCGAAAGCAATGGTAAAAAGTTTTGGGATGTCACCTCTTGGGCCAGTACAATATGGAGATCATACAGGAAATGTGTTCTTAGGACGTGATTATGGAAGTGGCGATAATTATTCTGATGAAACAGCTTTCCAAATTGATCAAGAAGTTCGTAAAATTATTAATGATTGTTACGAAGAGTGTACACGTGTAATTAAAGAAAACATGGATTTATTACATTTAATTGCGAAAACATTAATTGAAGAAGAAACAATTACACATGAACAAATTATGAATCTAGTAGATTATGGAACACTTCATCCAGAGAAAAAAGAAGAAAAAGTAGAAGAAGGACAAGAAGTTTCTTCTACAGATGAAATCGAAGAAGTTTAAAAGGTTATCAATCTCATTATGAGATTGATAATTTTTTGTTTAGAATATGTAGGATAAAGTTGATTGTTATGCATTTTAGATAGGCTTATGGTATACTACATATGCGAAGTAAAAAAGAGGAGTGATGGTATGCAAGATCAGTTAATAAAGGCATTAGCTTGTGATGGGCGTGTGCGTATTTATATATGTTCATCTACGCAATTAGTAGATGAGGCAAGAAAAAGATTTGATTTATGGCCGACAGCGAGTGCGGCATTAGGAAGAGTCTTGAGTGTAGCTTCTATGATGGGAAGTATGTTGAAGGATAAAAAGGAACAACTGACCATAAAAAGTAATGGTGGAGGGCCAATGGG
>CAMWMY010000057.1 GCA_947175465.1 uncultured Erysipelotrichaceae bacterium
ATAATATAAATGTAGATACGTATACTTTATAAAAAGGAGGAAAATCATGACAAAAAAATTTATGTCAATGGATGGTAATACAGCTACAGCACATTGTGCTTATGCATTTACCGAATTAACTGCGATTTATCCTATTACACCTTCTTCTCCTATGGCGGAAGTTGTAGATGTTTGGGCAAGTCAAGGTCGCAAGAATATCTTTGATAGCGTTGTTAAAGTTGCAGAACTTCAATCAGAAGCAGGAGCAGCTGGAACAGTACATGGCGCGTTACAAGCAGGTACATTAGCAACTACGTTTACTGCATCACAAGGTCTTTTATTAATGATTCCTAATATTTATAAAATGGTAGGGGAATTATTACCAGGAGTTTTACACGTAGCAGCACGTTCAATTGCATCTCGTGCTTTAAATATCTTTGGGGATCATGAAGATATTTATGCTTGTCGTCAGACTGGTGTATGTATGTTAGCTTCTCACTCTGTGCAAGAAGCTATGGATTTAGCTGGAGTTGCGCACTTATCAGCAATTAAAGGAAGTGTTCCTTTTATTCATTTCTTTGATGGATTTCGTACATCTCATGAAATTCAAAAAATTGAAGTGTTAGATACAGAAGTTTTTAAAGATTTAATTGATAAAGAAGCTTTAGAAGCTTATCGTAAAAGAGCATTAAACCCACATACAAACCCTGTTACACGTGGTGGAGCAGAAAATGATGACATTTTCTTCCAAGGAGTGGAAGCACGTAACGCTACTTTCCAAAAAGTTCCAGCTATTGTAGCAGAATACATGAAAGAAATTAGTAAAATTACAGGTCGTGAATATGCACCGTTTACTTACTATGGGGCTGAAGATGCAGAACGTATTATTGTAGCTATGGGTTCTATTAGTGAAGCTACAAAAGAAACAATTGATGTATTACGTGCAGCTGGTGAAAAAGTAGGTATGATTAAAGTACATTTATACCGTCCATTTGCAGCAGAATACTTACTTTCTGTACTTCCAAAAACAGTGAAGAAAATAGCTGTATTAGACCGTACAAAAGAATGTGGTGCGATGGGAGAACCTTTATATTTAGATGTTCTTGCAGCATTAAAAGATAAAAAAGAAATTGAAATTGTTGGTGGTCGTTATGGATTAGGATCAAAAGATACACAACCAAACCAAATTAAAGCTGTTTTCGATCATTTAAAAAATGAAAAACCATTCACTGGCTTTACAATTGGAATTGTAGATGATGTGACAAACTTATCATTACCTGTAGATCCATCTTGGCAAATTGCAGGAGATTGCACATCTTGTTTATTCTGGGGATTAGGTTCTGATGGAACAGTATCTGCTAATAAATCAACAGTAAAAATTATTGGAGATAATACCGATCAATATGCACAAGCTTACTTTGCATATGACTCTAAAAAAGCAGGAGGAGTTACACGTTCTCACTTGCGTTTTGGAAAATCACCAATTCGTTCTACTTACTATGTAGAAAATGCAGACTTCATTTCTTGTTCTTTAGATACGTTCATGTTTAAATATGATATGTTACGCGGTATTAAAGAAGGTGGAACATTCTTATTAAATACAACATTTTCAAAAGATGAGATTGTTAACCACATGCCAAATCGTATGAAAGTACAATTAGCGAAGAAAAAAGCGAAATTCTACATTATTAATGCAACTAAAATTGCAGAAGAAATTGGTATGGGAAGAAGAACAAACACAATTCTTCAATCT
Source organism: uncultured Erysipelotrichaceae bacterium (assembly GCA_947175465.1). Classification (GTDB taxonomy): domain Bacteria; phylum Bacillota_I; class Bacilli_A; order Erysipelotrichales; family Erysipelotrichaceae; genus CAMWMY01. Next base: position 1,733 of record CAMWMY010000057.1, read on the forward strand.
GCATTCTTTGCGTTAAATGAGCAAATTATGGATTATGATGTAGCCGTTGATTTAATGAAAGCAGCAGCGAAAAAATCTTATAGTAAAAAAGGAGATGCTGTTGTTGAGTTAAACTATAAAGCAATTGATGCTGGTAAAGATGGAATTGTAGAAATTGAAGTAAAACCAGAATGGGCAGAATTGACTTATAATGCATCTCGTAAATTAACAGGAGATGAATACTTTGATCAACATGTTATGGCAATTAATAACTTAGAAGGTTATGATATGCCAGTTTCATCATTCACTAAATTTGGATTGCTTGATGGATCTTTACGTAACAATGTGACTTATAATGAAAAACGTACAATTGCAACACAAGTACCAGCTTGGGAACCAGAAAATTGTATCCAATGTAGCTTCTGTTCTTTTGTATGTCCACATGCGACAATCCGTCCATTCTTAGTGAGTGAAGAAGAGAAAAATGCTGCTCCTATGCCATTTGATACAATTCCAGCAATGGGAAAAGGTTTAGAAAACTTGAAATATCGTATCCAAGTTTCACCTGATAACTGTGTTGGTTGTGGATTATGTGTGACAGAATGTCCTGGAAAAGGTGGTAAGAAAGCATTACGTATGGTGGATGTAAATGAACAATTAAACCAATCACCATTAGCTGACTACTTATATAAAGAGTTAGATGCTAAAACAGATCTATTCCCAATTGATACAGTGAAAGGTTCACAATTTGCTGTGCCTTACTTTGAAATTTCAGGGGCATGTCCAGGTTGTGGAGAGACTCCATATTATAAATTAGTAACACAATTATTTGGTAGAGATATGTTAGTTGCGAATGCAACAGGATGTTCTATGATTTATTGTAGTTCAACACCTTCAACACCATTTGTAAATGACAAAAATGGTGAAGGGGTTGCATGGGCAAACTCTTTATTTGAAGATAATGCAGAGTTTGGATATGGTATGGCTCTTGCACAAAACTATAAAGAAGCTCGTATTCTAAAAATTATGGAAGAAAACTTAGATGCTGTAGAACCAGCATTAAAAGATGCATTCCAAAAATACTTTGATGCAAATGGAAACCGCGATGCACAAAGAGAAATTTCTCCAGTAATTAAAGAATTAGTAGAGAAATCAAGTGTTGAAGCTGTGAAAGAACTTGCAAACGAAGATTTAGTAAGCAAATCATTATGGATCATCGGTGGAGATGGTTGGGCTTACGATATTGGATATGGTGGACTTGACCACGTGTTATCAACAAGTGCAAACGTAAATGTTCTTGTTCTAGATACAGAGGTATATTCTAACACAGGTGGACAAGCTTCAAAATCTAGTCAAGCTTCTTCTATCGCAAAATTTGCGGCTGGTGGAAAAACAGGTGCTAAAAAAGATTTAGGACAAATTGCTATGGCATATGGGCATGTATATGTTGCACAAATTTCTATGGGTGCGAACAAAATGCAAACATTAAAAGCAATTAAAGAGGCTGAAGAATACAATGGACCATCTTTAATTATCGCTTACTCTCCTTGTGCAGAACATGGTATTAAAGGTGGATTGTCAAATCACCAAATTTCACAAAAATTAGCTGTGGAATGCGGATACTTGGATTTATATCGATTTGATCCAAGAAAAGAACAGCCACTTACAATTGATTCTAAAACACCAGATTACGACAAATTCTTAGACTTTATGATGACAGAAACTCGTTATAGCCAATTACCAAAATTAAAAGGTGAAACAGCATACGAAATGTTTAATAGAGCAAAAGAAGATGCACAAAAACGCCGTGCACGTTTAGAAAAATTAGCACAAATGTAAATTGTATTATTCACAAAGTGATATCCTTGAAAGGGTATCACTTTTATTATGCTTTACGATATAGGGAGAGGTTAGAAAAATATTTTTAAGCTATGTGCTATTTTAGATGTGTAATGCGCATGTATAAATTTTTTTTGTTTTTTCACTTTATAGGTTTTTATATACCCTTTTTTTATTTTGTTACATAAGATAGAAAGAATATATCTAAATAATATTCAAGGGGAGGAAACAATGAACAACAATAATAATTTTAATAATACGCTAAATAACACGATAAATGCGAATATGATTAATAATGGCTTTGCTTATCAAAATAGTGAAACACATGTTCATGAGTTACAAGGCGTAGTCAAAGTTGCGCAGTCAGCAGATATACCACATAATCATCGCTTCAGCACAATGACAAGTCACCCAATTCCTATTAACTGTAATAATCATGTGCATGAAGTAAGCTTTGCTACAGATGTACATGATGGTCATCAACATACATTTAGTGGTAGGACTTCTCCAGCAATTATGGTAGGGGATCGTCATGTGCATTTTCTACGCTCTATTACGAGTCGAAATGATGGGCATCGTCATGAATTTCGCACATCAGCTTTTATTGAAAATCCATCAGGGGATTAAAGGTTAATAAAGAATTTAAATATTATAAAGTTATAGATTAATTAAAAAGATTGATTTCTACGTTATGTAGAAATTAATCTTTTTTATTTTTGATTGTTTTCTTGTTCAAAATGCATACTTAATTTATATACATGACAAATTTTTATTAAAAAATAATAAATTTTTTAGGAGACATTTCTTTTTTTATCGAATGTATAAGTGGATAGAAGATAAGGAGACTGAAGTATGACACATGATATCATGCCACTATATGAGAGCTATATAGATAAGAAGAAAACAATTAAATTAATGAAAGCTCATTTAGAGTTTTTAAGAAAGCATATACGTAGTCTATCTTTTGAAGATTACCAACAGCTACAACAAGATTCATTTGCTACTTATTTACAGTATTTAAAAGAACAAGAGTTTCTTGTACATGAGGATGCAATGGAATATTTAAATTGTAATAAAGGTATTGTTTCGGTTTTAGCTGGTGAAGATGATTTTATGAGGCAAGTAAAAGTATCTTCAGCTGTTATCAAAGAAGAAAAACATATAAAAGAAGGTGAAGAACAAAAAAATATTATTCGAGAGCATCAAGCTCGATGGATTTTAGCTGGAATTGCAAAATTAAAAAATCAAGAAAAGAAGTTTATTATTGAAAAGTTTATTTTTAATTTGGATAATCATACGATTATGGAACGTCATCATATTGTAGAGAGTACTTTGAATAGAAATTTAGTAAAAGCATATCTGCATTTAGCTATTATTTTAAAAACAGAGGTATTGCTTCCGCATTAATCATATAAAAATACTTACTTGAAATATTCTTTTGATAGTTATTAAATAAGAAAATAATAGTGATGTATCTAGAAATATAGGATTTTATATAAATAGGAAAGGGGTATCTATGTTTCTCTTTAATAAAAAAGTCATTTGTTTTATATTTTCTTTAATTTTAGTGATGTGTTCTTTACATATGTATGCAAAAGCAACTCCTAATGTTGTGTTAGGAGAAAAGTATCCTATTGAGTATCTAGTAACTGATGCTCAAGGAAGGACGATGCAATATGAGCATATGTATTATATTTATGCAAATGAAAAACTTTCATTTTGTATAGAACCAGGAATTTTATTAAATCAAGGTTCATCCTATTCATCTACAGAGTTTACTGGTGAGCAACAACGTTATATGAGCCTACTTGCTTACTATGGGTGGGAAAAAACATCCAAGACAGTTTTTGATTATACAGCTACACAGTTTATGATCTGGGAATATTTAGGGGCTACTTTGCATTCGACAAGCTTTACACAATATCATGAGTATAAAGAAAGGATTCAAAAGGCAGTAGAACTTCATTCTATGTTACCTTCTTTTCATGATGCTACTTATGAAGTTTCCTTGGGAGAAACGATACAATTAGAAGATCAAAACAAGGTATTAGAAGATTTTATTGTCTCTTTTAGTAAGGGCTTTTCTCTTCAAAGAGAACAAAATAAATTGTTTATTACACCTACACAAGAAGCTACAGCTTTTTCAACCATAAAGTTTCAAAAAATTCCTGAGGAATTTATAGGTGTATCAATCGTTTATCAATCAGATACGTCACAAGATGTTGTAACATTGTATGCACAAGATCGATTAGAAGCTAAACTTCATATGAAGGTGAATGCATCAGGAAGAATAACGATTGAAAAAGAAGATGATGAAACAGGAAAGGATTCACAAACAGCTTTTACATTTGAAGGAGCAGAGTTTCATATTCTTAATGAACAAGATGAAGTTGTGGATGAATTAATAATAGGCTCTAATGGGAAGGCTATATCCAAAGATTTACCATTTGGTGTGTATAAAATAAAGGAAATAAAGGCACCACAAGGTTATTTGATTAATCCTGAAATACAAATAGTGACCTTAAATGCTCAGCAAGTAGAAGCAACTATTATTGTGAAGGATCCAGTTATAAAAGGGCAAATTGCTCTTCATAAATTTATTGATGAAGCTAGGTCAAAAGATCCAAAATCTTCGTTAAAAAAACCACTATCCAATGTTTCTTTTAAAATTATTTCTGATGAATCTAATGAAGTAGTTGATGTTTTAATAACGAATGAAGAGGGGTATGCAATTAGTAAACAACTGCCTTATGGATGGTATAGTGTTCAGGAAGAAGAAGTAGAGGGATTTGATAAATTGGAGGCGTTTAAAGTATTTATAAATGAAGATCAAAAAGTATTTCATTATCTTGTCGAAAATACAATGACAATTAGAAAAAATAATTTAGAGGTTATAAAACGTGATAATGTGACTAAAGAGGTCTTATCTAATGCAGAAATAACGTTATATGATGAACATATGCAGGTAATAGAAACTAAGCTGAGTGATGAAAAAGGAAGCGTGTTATTTTCTAATCTATTGAGCGGAATTTATTATGTAAAAGAAACGAAGGCACCTGATGGATACCATTTATCTGAAGATATTATTCAAGTTGTCATTTCTGATGATGATGTTTCTAATGAATATAAAATAGAAATTTTAAATGTGAAAATAGAAGAAGCAGTTGCGACAGGAGATATACATCAAAAAAATTTATATATTGTAGGGTTATTTGTATCTTGTGCTTATATGTGTAAGCGAGGTAAGCAATCTATAAGATAGTTTTATAAAAAAAGAATGGATATAGAAATAAAATTTTATAGATGGTAAGGATACAGTATAAAAGTATGTTATACATAGATAAAACTAAAGATATCATATCGCAAGTTCTAAATAGGTGTGGTATAATAA
>CAMWMY010000058.1 GCA_947175465.1 uncultured Erysipelotrichaceae bacterium
AGTAAATAATGTTAAAATAAAGGAAGTATGGAAAACTAATAAAAAGATATATAAGTTTAGAGGTGAAGATATGAAAAATGAATTTATCACAATTAAAGGTGCAAGAGAAAATAATTTAAAAAATGTAGATTTAAAAGTACCTAGAAATCAATTCGTCATTATGACGGGAGTATCAGGTTCTGGAAAAACAAGTTTAGCATTTGATACGATTTATGCAGAAGGACAAAGAAGATATGTTGAATCTTTGAGTGCTTATGCTCGTCAATTTTTAGGAAATAGTGAAAAACCAGATGTAGACTCTATAGAAGGGTTGTCTCCTTCCATATCAATTGATCAAAAAACAACAAGTAATAATCCTCGATCAACAGTTGGTACAGTAACTGAAATTTATGATTATTTACGTTTGCTTTATGCAAGAATAGGAGTACCTTATTGTCCACATCATCATGAACCCATTACTTCTCAAACGATTAAACAAATGGTGGATCGTGTTATGGAAATTGAAGATGGAGTTCGATTACAAATTTTAGCTCCTATTTTAAAAGCGAAAAAAGGAAGTCATAAAGAACTATTAGAAAATTTACGTAAAGAAGGGTATATACGTGCAAGAATTGATGGCAATATTGTTTTATTAGAAGAAGTTGAAATGTTAGAAAAAAATAAGAAGCATGATCTTGATGTTATTGTGGATCGTATTGTGAAAGGAAATGATCGTTCAAGACTTCATGATTCTTTAGAAACAGCATTGAAGTTGAGTGATGGGCTTGCCGTTGTTGTATATCAAGAAGAAGAAATTTTATTCTCTAGTAATTATTCATGTAAGTATTGTGGCTTTTCAATACCGAAGTTAGAACCACGTTTATTTTCGTTTAATGCACCTTTTGGAGCTTGTGATCATTGTAAAGGGTTAGGGATTACGCAAAAAGTAGATGTTGATTATTTAATTCCTGATCGATCTCTTTCTATTCGTGAAGGAGGAATTATATATTATAAAAACATTATTTCAAAAGATAATTTAGAATGGCAAAAGATGCGAGCTTTATGTGACTATTATGAAATTGATTTAGATAAGCCTTTAAAGGATATGACGAAAAAAGAAATGGATCTTTTATTATATGGATCAAAGGATCTTATTTCGTATCAAATTTATACGAAGTCAGGAAGTGTATTAAATAAAAATGAAATAATTGAAGGAGTTTGTACACTAATTGAGCGTCGTCACTTGGAAACAACTTCACAAATGGCAAGGGAATGGTATGCAAGCTTTTTAGCGGAAGCTCCTTGTCCACAATGTAGTGGAAAAAGATTGAATCCACAAGCATTAAGTGTTTTAGTAGGTGGAAAAAATATATTTGAATGGACACAGATGTCCGTGAAGCAAGCGATTGTGTTTATGGAAGAGTTGTCCTTAACAAAGCAACAACAAGAAATTGCGGCTCTTATTTTGAAAGAGATTAAAGAGCGTTTATCATTTTTAAATAATGTAGGATTAAGTTATTTAACATTAGATCGTTTAGCAGGAACCCTTAGTGGTGGAGAAGCACAAAGAATACGTTTAGCAACACAAATCGGATCGCGATTAAGTGGTGTGTTATATGTATTAGATGAACCAAGTATTGGATTACATCAACGTGATAATGATCGTTTAATTGAAACGCTAAAAAATATGCGTGATTTAGGAAACTCTTTGATTGTTGTGGAACATGACGAAGATACGATGTTAGCTTCGGATTATATTATTGATATTGGGCCTGGAGCGGGAATTCATGGTGGAAATGTAGTTGCTTATGGAACGCCACAAGAAGTTATGCAAAATGAGAATTCAATTACAGGGCAGTATTTATCAGGAAGAGCTAAAATTGAAATTCCAACAGAAAGAAAAAAAGGAAATGGTAAGTTTTTAGAAGTTGTGGATGCTTATGAAAATAATTTAAAACATGTGAATGTGAAACTTCCTTTAGGAGCTTTCAATGTTGTGACAGGAGTTAGTGGAAGTGGAAAATCTTCCCTTGTGAATGAAGTCATTGCGAAGGGAATTATGTATTCTTTAGGTAGAACAAGAATGAAGCCAGGGAAACATAAAAAAATGAAAGGTGTTCAACACATTGATAAGATTATTGATATTTCACAAGATCCTATTGGAAGAACACCAAGGAGTAATCCAGCAACTTATACCGGTGTTTTTGATGATATAAGAGATTTATTTGCACAGACACCAGAAGCGAAGATGCGTGGTTATGAAAAAGGACGTTTTTCATTTAATGTAAAAGGGGGACGTTGTGAAGCTTGTCAAGGTGATGGAATTTTGAAAATCTCGATGCATTTTTTACCAGATGTTTATGTACCATGTGAAGAGTGTAATGGAAGACGTTATAATGAAGAAACATTACAAGTTACATATAAAGGAAAAAGTATTTATGATGTCTTAGAGATGAGTGTTGAAGAAGCGATTTCTTTCTTTTCTAATGTACATAAAATTAAACATAAATTACAGACATTAAAAGATGTAGGGCTAGGTTATATTAAACTTGGACAAAGTGCTACAACGTTATCAGGAGGAGAGGCTCAACGTGTGAAATTAGCAAGTGAGCTTCAACGTAAGGCAACAGGAAAAACAATTTTTGTATTAGATGAGCCAACAACAGGACTACATACGCATGATGTGAAGAAGTTATTAGAAGTATTGCAGCGAATTGTTCACAATGGAGATACAGTTCTTGTAATTGAGCATAATTTAGATGTGATTAAATGTGCTGATTATATTGTAGATATTGGACCTGAAGGTGGAGATGAAGGTGGAAATATTATTGCGATGGGAACACCAGAAGAGCTTATTGAAGTAAAAGAAAGTTATACAGGACAATATTTAGCGAAAGTAATGAAAAAGAGGTAACAATCATGGAAGATAAAAAAGTAATTGTACGTGATGTATGGGAGCATTTTCAATTTAAACAAATTACAGGAGATGAAACATCTTTAGAGCGTGAAATCGTGATCGCTGATACGAATCGTCCTGGTCTTGAATTAGCTGGTTTCTTTGATTATTCACAAGCAAAGCGTTTAGTAATTTTGGGAGATAAAGAGATTGCTTATATTCAAACAATGTCTTATGAAAAACAAGTAGCTTCTTTTTCCTTTATTACGGATGCGATGACACCTGCGATTATTATTACGAAAGCACATCCTTGTCCTGAAGTTTTACAAAAGATTGCGCAAGAGAAAAACTTCCCTATTTTTCAAACACCTTCGCAAACCTATCGTTTAATTGTCGATCTTGTCACTTTCTTAGATGAAAAGTTAGCACCTTATGAGTGCTTACATGGAGGTTTATTATCTATTTATGGAAAAGGAGTCTTCATTCGTGGAGAAAGTGGAATGGGGAAAAGTGAGATTGCATTAGAGCTTGTGAAAAGAGGGCATGTATTAGTTGCGGATGATCGTGTAGATTGTTATCGCATACATAATAAAATTGTAGGAAGAGCTCCAGAGCTATTAGCAGGTATGTTAGAAATTCGAGGAATTGGGATTATTGATGTATCCCGTATGTTTGGTGTAAGCTCTGTGCTTGCTTCGGCTGAAGTACAGTTTGAAGTTGTACTTGTTCCATGGGAAAAAGGAGTGCCTTTTGATCGTATTGGAATAGAAGATAAGAAGTATGATTGTATCTTAGGAGTGGATATTCCTAAAATTATTGTTCCTGTAAGGGAAGGACGTTCGATGGCAGTTATTATTGAATCAGCTGTTACGAACTTTACATTAAATCAAATGGGGTTAAATAGTGCAAAAGAGTTTGAACAAAGGGTACTTGATCACATAGAGAAGAACACAAAGAAGTAGGAGGAATTTTATGACTTTTTTTCCAGATATGAAGACCATTGTCACAATGGGAGGTCTTCAGATAACATGGTATGCGGTAATTATTTTAAGTGCAGCCTTTGTTAGTTATTTTTTATCCGTTCGACAATTTAAGAAGATGGGATATAAAGAAGCAGTATTTGAAAACTTCTTCTTGTATATGATGCCTATTGCTATTTTAGGGGCAAGATGTTGGTATGTATTATTTCAGTGGGAATATTATATCCATGATCCTATTCGTATTTTTTATATTTGGGAAGGAGGTCTTGCTATCCATGGAGGGATTATTGCTGCAACCATTTTTGGATATTTTTATTTTAAGAAAAAAGCAATGAATGGATTACGTATTGCAGATGTTATCTTTCCTAATTTATTAATTGCACAAGCGATTGGGCGTTGGGGTAATTTTATGAATCAAGAAGCTTATGGTGGCATTGTATCTGAAAACTTTTATCAAGGATGGCCTTCTTTTATTAAAGATCAAATGTGGATTAATGGGGAATATCGTCAACCTACTTTTTTATATGAGGCCGTTGGAAATATTATTGGTTTTTGTTTGATTACTTTTATTTTTAAAAAGTATGGGCGTAAAAAAAGAGGAGATCTTGCCTTTGCATATCTTGCATGGTATGGAGTTGTACGCTTATTTGTAGAAGGACTTCGTACAGATTCACTTATGTTTGGAGATCTTCGTATCGCACAAATTATATCTATTTTAAGCATTTTTATTGGAGTAAGTGGAATTCTTGGTTTATGGGATTGTCTTTTTCATAAAAATTGGTTATTTAAAAAACAAAAGCCTGTAGTGTTATTTGATTTGGATGGAACTCTGTTAGATACTGAGAAATTAATTTTTGCTTCGTTTGAACATGTATTTAAAATTTATAAACCTGAATATACTTTAAGTGAAGCAGAATTAAAGTCTTTTTTAGGGCCAACGCTTGAGCAAACTTTTTCTAAGTATTTTAAAGAAGATCAGTTAGAAGAAGTCATACGTGTATATCGTGCTTTTAATAAGGAGCATCATGATGCTTATGTTACTGTAATGGATGGAGCACATAAAACATTGGCTTATTTAAGTGAGCATGGATATGATATAGGTGTTGTGTCGAATAAACAAGCAGAAACGGTTCAACATGGACTTGTTTTTTGTGGATTACATTCATTTGTAAAAGTAGTTGTAGATTCGACAATGGTAAAGCAACCCAAACCTGATCCAGAAGGAATTTTGAAAGCTTGTGAAATGCTTTATCGCTCACATGATGATATGATTTATGTTGGAGATAGTGTAACGGATATACAGGCAACCAAAAGAGTTGCAGGATTTAGTATTGCTGTGCTTTTTGATTCTACACGTGAAGAGGAGTTACGCAAAGCTAAACCAATGCGTTGTATTTATCATTTAGAAGAAATAATTGAGCTTGTAAAGGAGGACTTAGAATGGAGCGACAATACGATTTAATTATTATTGGGGCAGGTCCAGCAGGAATGAGTGCAGCGATTTATGCATCTCGAGCTGGCTTAAAAACAGCGATGTTAGAAATGGGAGCCCCTGGTGGAAAATTACTAAAAACAGCTGAAATTAGCAACTGGCCTGGAATTAAAGAAACAGAAGGTGCAAAACTTGCTTATGATATGTTTGAACATTCTACGATTTTTGGGGCTGAATATGTTTATGGGAATGTAGTTAAGGTAGAAGATGGGGAATGGAAAAAAGTCATTTGCGATGATGGAAATGTTTATGAAGCTAAAGCAGTAATTGTTGCGACAGGAACACAAGAAAGAATGTTAAATATTCCTGGAGAGCAAGAAAATGTTGGAAGAGGAGTATCTTATTGTGCTGTATGTGATGGAGCATTTTTCAAAGATCAAGAAATATGTGTGATCGGTGGAGGAAACTCTGCTTTAGAAGAAGCGAAATATTTAACACAGTTTGCTTCTAAAGTGAATATTATTATTCGTAGAGATGTATTCCGTGCGGATGTGATTGTACAGGAAGGAATTAAGAATAATGAAAAAATTAATGTGATTACGAATTCTGTTCCTGTAGAAATTAAAGATGATGGGAAAAAAGTAAGTGCCTTATGTATTAAAAATGTAAAAACAGATGAAATTAGTGAAATTGCAACTAACGCCATTTTCCCATATATCGGTTTAGATCCTGCAACTTCTTTTTTAAGTGGATTGGATGTTTTGGATGATTATGGTTACATGGTTGTAGATGATAATTGCGAAACCAAAGTAAAAGGGATTTATGGTGCAGGGGATGTTGTAGCGAAAAAGTTGCGTCAAGTTGTAACAGCAACAAGCGATGGTGCGATTGCTGCACAACATGCTTTCCACCGTATCAAGCAATTATAAGTGAGAAAAGTAGTTATCTTGTAAGATAGCTGCTTTTTTTATGAATTTTTTGAAAGGACTTGATGACAGCTGCTATATGTATTTATAATATTTGTATAGTATCATACATAGTAGTCGAATAGAAAGGGCTTGGATGAGAGATATGCAAGATAATACAAAAAGTAAAATTATAGAAGTCGCAAGTAATTTATTTTTAACAAAAGGTTATGAAGAAACAAGGATATCGGATATTATAAAGGGCTTAGATGGGCTTACCAAAGGTGCAGTTTATCATCACTTTGATTCGAAAGAAGATATCTTTAATGCTGTTGTGAAGGAAATTGGAAGTAAAAACATCCAAATTCTTGATGAAATAAAAAATGATTATCGTTTAAATGGAGCTGAAAAGTTATCTAAAATGGTTAATTTAGGTTTTCATAATAAGAATATGGAAATCATAACAGGGATATCTCCTAATTTATTGGAGAGCCCTAAGTTATTATCATCATTCATCAGTGAAATAAATTCAGTTACGATTCCAAACTATATTTATCCTATTATTGAGGAAGGCGTTCAGGATGGTAGTATTCATACAAAACATCCTACAGAATTAGCTGAAATGATTGCTATTTTATTAAATATATGGTTAAATTCTCTTATTTTCAACAATGAGCATTCGCACGTATTACATAAAATCGAGCTTATGAATGAAATATTAGAAAAATAT
>CAMWMY010000059.1 GCA_947175465.1 uncultured Erysipelotrichaceae bacterium
TCCGGCGACCACCGAGATCTACACGAGCCTTATCGTCGGCAGCGTCAGCTGTGTAATATATATGAATATAGATGTGGGAAATAAAAGGGAAATGGTGTATAATAGAAGAGAAAGTTGGTGATTGTATGGATATGACTTTAAAAGTAGCATTTGATCTATCTTTATTAGCTTATTTTGATCCTTATGATCAAAATGAAACTTTGAAAGATATGATTCAATCAATTAAAGAAGATACGCAATTACAAAAAGACTATCAAAATGATGCGATATTTTTATCAAATATGGAACAGCTTTCAAAAATAGAGGAAGATGCTTATGAAGGTTTTTATATAAGAGATATATGGGATGATAATCAACAAAGTGGAGTTGTTCTTTATTGTGTAGAAACTTTAGATAGTATTATTTTAATGTTTCGAGGAAGTGAAATTTATGATCATATTCATAACAAAACAGGATGGCAAGATTGGATAGATAATTTCCATATGTATTTACCTGGACCAACACCGCAACAACTTGTAGCGTTACAATATATACAAAAGATGGAAGTTGATAAGCCACTTTATTTATGTGGACATTCAAAAGGTGGAAATTTAGCTCTCTTTATATTATTGACTTGTCAAGATGAGATTTTTCATAAAATTCAACGTGTATATGCGTTTAATGCACCAGGGATTACAAATTCTTTATGGGAAGCTTATGAACAACGTATACAAGAGGAACAATTTCAAAATAAGGTATTACTTTTAGAAAATGAACATGATTGTGTATCTTCGTTTTTTAGAAATGTAAAAAAGCCATTGTATATTAAATCACAGATAGGATGTAATACCTTTTCACAAATGTTCACAAACCATAATTTAGGAACGATGGTTTGGATTGAAGGACAATTACAAATGGTTCAGCGAAAAAGTACGATTCCTATTATGGTAGATAAATTTATTAATGAATTTGTTGTGAAGCAATCATCTGATAGATTAGAAAAGATGGTACATCGTGCTAATGATTATTTCTATAGTGGCTTACCATTAGCAGAGCTTTATCGCGTATTTATTTTTCATGTAAGCAAGTACACTTCTTTCTTTGATGATTTAAGCTATGAAGATATTACAACACTCACTTTTCATGATTTATTAAAAAATCGAAGATCAAAAATCTTATTAGGGCATTTACTGGAAAATACAACAGCTGCCTTAAATGAAATTGATATGAAATACATTATTGGATCTATATTAGAAAATTATAATATTTTCAAAAAGAATAAACAAGGAATGATGCAAGGGGTTATTCGTAAAAATAATTTTATGATTCTTGATAAAATTAAAGGAATGCAACTAAGAAATAAGGTTAAAAAAGAAGAAAATCTTTAGTGATAAAAAATACTTGCATACATTCTAAAAATATTGTATTCTAATTATAGAATATTAGTAAAGGAGTAGATTTATGCCGTTAAAACATGCAATTTTAGGAGTATTGAATTATAAAGAAATGACAGGGTATGATTTGGATCGAGCTTTCAAATCACCAATCGCTTTTTTCTGGCATGCACAGACGAGCCAAATATATAAAGAGCTAAATGCACTAACAAAAAAGAATTGGGTAACTTCTGAGATGATCTATCAAAGTGATAAACCTAATAAAAAAGTATTTTCTATTACAGAAGAAGGACAAATAGAGCTTCAAAGATGGTTGGGGGATGCTAATATTGAAGATCTTATGAAGTATAAAAATCCACTTCTTATAAAAGTATTTTTCACCAGCAATGTAGATGTTGATAAGACAATTCGTTTATTGACACAATATATAAATGAATGTAATAAAACACTAGAAGAAATGAATGAAGGAATTAATATGATGCCGAAAATGGAAGAGTACATTCAGCGTAATAATGAGGCTGTTTATTGGGGGATGACGATGACTTATGGGTTTATGTACTATCAAAATGAGATTAAATGGGCAACATGGTGTATTGATAAGTTAAAAGAAAAAATTTAATATTGCATATTAGTAAAAAAGATTCTAATGGTAGTTAAAAATAATGAGTACCATTAGAATTTTTTATTTTCAAATAGGAAGCTGTATTAATTTGATAAGAATACTATTTATAGAGGTGTTGAATAAAAAGAGAGAGATTCTTTTTATTTATGAAAGATTTGATTGACATAAAGTTAGAGTTCTGTATAATAGTTAATATAGTTAAATGTTAAGCAACTTAACTAAATGCAAGGAGGAGTAATTTGAATGAGTTAGAAAAAGCACGGAAAATTTTTGAATTATCTTATTTATTTAAACAAGATAATCGAAATCATTGTGGCAAAGAGGAGCAAATGATGCACCGTGAAATGATGATTTTACATTGGATGCAATATTGTCATCGAGAAGGTTATGTAAAGATGAATGATATTGCAGATAATTTTCATATTACACCTGCCGCCGTCTCTCAAATTATGCGTAGTTTTGAGAAAAAAGGGTGGGTAGAAAGAATCGTTTTGGATCATGATCGTAGAAGTGTGCATATGAAAGTTACGGAAGAAGCGATATGTCTTATGGAAAAAACAGAAGCATATGTGCATCAAAGACTAGCCGAGTTTTTGAAATATTTAGGTGAAGAAGATAGTGATGCCTTGATTCGTATTATGGAAAAAGCTACTTCTTATGGAAAAATTTTATAGAGGAAGGATGTGTTGAAATGAGAAAGTTTCTAAGTTATTTGAAGCCCTTTTCACTTTTCATCGCAATTGCAGTTGCATTGCTATTTGTACAAGCAATTTCAGATTTAAAATTGCCAGATTATATGTCCAATATTGTAAATATTGGAATCCAGCAAGGTGGAATTGAAAATGCAGCACCTGAGTATATAAGTGCATCAGGAATGCAATTTATGACAACATTTATGAAAGAAGAGGATAAAGCGTTCTTTCAAAATGCTTATGAATGGAAAAGTAGTCAAGAAGCAGGATTGTCAAATTATAATGACAATGTGTATGCCTTAAAAAAGGTAACAAAGGAAGAACAATTGCGTTTAAATACACTATTTGGAGAAAGTAGTTGGACAATGATTAATTTCTTCCAGGAAAATCAAGCAGGTGGTGAACAAACATCAGCTATGAGTATGGAAGATGTAGATATACGTAAGATGTATGCGTTGTTACCTATATTGGAAGGACTTCCAAGCAATGCTTTTGATGCTGCAAGAGTGAAAGCACAAAATGTAGCTGAAGCAACAAAGTTACAAACAGGTGCGATGTTTACCAAAGCTATGTATCAAGAATTGAATATTGATTTAACACAACTTCAATTTATGTACATTTTAAAAACAGGTGGAATGATGTTATTAATTACCATCATTGGAGCATTATCAGCAATTGCTGTAGGTTTCTTAGCAAGTAATGTTGGGGCAAATGTCGCAAGAAGAATGCGTAAAGATGTATTTGAAAAAGTAGAAAGTTTTTCAAATGCTGAGTTTGATAAATATTCAACATCTTCTTTGATTACAAGAACAACGAATGATATTACCCAGGTAATGATGTTTGTTATTATGGGAATTCGTTTAATGTTTTATGCACCAATTTTAGGAATTGGTGGAGTAATTATGATTGTCCAAAAGAATAGTTCTATGACATGGATTCTTGGAGTAACAATCACTTTATTAATTGGATTAGTTTTATTTATTCTTTTGGTTGCTATGCCTAAATTTAAGATGATCCAAAAGTTAATTGATAATATTAACTTAGTAGCACGTGAAAACTTAAGTGGATTGATGGTAGTACGTGCTTTTGGAACACAAGATTTTGAAGAACAAAGATTTGATGAAGCAAATCAAAGATTAACGAAAACATCATTAGTGGTAAATCGTGTTATGGTGTTTATGATGCCAGCGATGATGTTAATTATGAACTTCACAACACTTTTAATTGTATGGGTTGGATCAGGACAAATTGCAGACTCTGTACTTCAAGTAGGAGATATGATGGCCTTTATGCAATATGCAATGCAAATTATTATGGCCTTCTTAATGCTTTCAATGATCTTTATTTTAGTCCCTCGATCAACTGTATCTTTAAAACGTATTTTTGAAGTTTTAGATACAAAACCAAGTATTTGTGATAAAGAAGAAACAGTATCTTTTATCGAAGAGAAAAAAGGATATGTAGAATTTGACCATGTAAGTTTTCGTTATCATGGAGCCGATGAAGATGTTATCCATGATATAAGTTTTGTGGCTAAGCCAGGAGAAACAACAGCCTTTATTGGATCTACTGGAGCAGGGAAATCAACTTTAATTAATTTGATTCCAAGATTTTATGACGTAACAGCAGGTAGTGTTCGTGTAAATGGAGTAGATGTGCGTGATGTTTCACAACATGACTTGCATGAACAAATAGGATATGTGCCACAAAAAGCATCTTTATTATCAGGAACGATAGAATCGAATTTGCGTTATGGGAAAAAAGAAGCTACACAAGAAGAAATTGAAAGAGCCGCTTCAATTGCACAAGCAAGTGAGTTTATCGCAAAGAAAGAAGATGGCTATGAAAGTGTGATTGCACAAGGAGGAAGCAATGTTTCTGGTGGACAAAAACAAAGACTTTCGATTGCAAGAGCACTTGCGACACAAGCACCTATTTATATTTTTGATGATTCCTTCTCAGCATTGGACTTTAAAACAGATTCAACTTTGAGAAAAGCATTGAAAGAAAATATTCAAGATGCAACTGTTATGATTGTTGCACAACGTGTATCTTCGATTATGCATGCAGAACAAATTATTGTTCTTGATGAAGGTAAAGTAGTTGGGATAGGTAGACATGAAGATTTATTGAAATCATGTCCTACGTATTATGAAATTGCTGCTTCTCAGTTAACAAAGGAGGAGTTAGAAAATGTCGATGAATAAGAAACCTGTAAAAAAAGATCGTTCTATGGCAGGGGCAATGATGGGCTCTCCTGTAGAAAAACCAAAAGATTTTAAGGGTACTTTAAAGAAGTTAGTATCGTATTTAAGTAAGTATAAAATAGCAATTGCATTTGTTGTTATTTTTGCAGTTATATCTGTTATTTTCTCAGTTATGGGTCCTAAAATTTTAGGACAAGCAACAACGGCTTTATTTGAAGGAGTTATGAATATTGTTGCAGGGAATGGGAAAGGAATTGACTTTCAACGAATTCAAGATATTTTGATTTTGCTTGTAGGGTTTTATTTGATTAGTGCAATCTTCTCGTATACACAGGGGCATATCATGACAGGGGTAACGATGAAAGTTTCTTATAATCTAAGAAAAGAATTGGCACAAAAAATTCATAATTTACCACTTCGTTATTATGATCGTGTTCCTTATGGAGAAGTACTTTCCCATGTTACCAATGATGTTGATGTAATTTCTCAAAACTTAAATCAAGTTGTGACACAGCTGATTACCTCTTTGACATCTATTGTTGGGATTTTATTTATGATGTTCTCTATTAATTGGCAGATGACATTAGTTGCTTTATTGATTTTACCTATATCGATGGTATTTATATCTTTTATTATGAAGCATTCACAAAAGTATTTTACCCAACAACAAGAATACTTAGGGCATGTAAATGGGCATATTGAAGAGATGTACGGTGCACATACGATAGTTAAAGCTTTTAATGGAGAAGAAGAAAGTGTAAAAGAATTTAATAACTTTAATGATAAGTTATTCCAAAGTGCATGGAGATCTCAATTTTTATCAGGTCTTATGATGCCTTTAATGAATTCTATCAGTAATTTAGGATATGTGATTATTTGTATTTTAGGTGGATATTATGCAAGTAGTGGTTTGATTAGTGTTGGGGATATTCAATCTTTTATTCAATATATGAAGACCTTTACGCAACCTATCCAACAATTTGCTAATATTTTAAATATCCTGCAACAAACAATGGCCGCAAGTGAGCGTATTTTCGCCTTCCTAGAACAAGAGGAAGAAGTAGCAGATGTCGCTAATCCATTGTCGACTAAAAATTTAAAAGGAGAAGTAAGTTTCTCTCATGTATATTTTGGATATACGGAAGATAAAACGATTATTCATGATTTTACAGCACATGTAAAACAAGGACAAAAAGTTGCGATTGTTGGTCCAACTGGTGCTGGTAAAACAACTATGATTAAATTGCTTATGCGTTATTATGATGTAAATGAAGGTGCTATTTTAATTGATGGCTGTGATTTACGTCAATTTAGAAGAAATGATATACGAAAACTTTTCGGTATGGTACTTCAAGATACTTGGCTGTACCATGGAACAATAAAAGAAAATATTCGCTATGGAAAACAAGATGCTACAGATGAAGAAGTTATAGAAGCTGCTAAGGCTGCACAAGTAGATCATTTTGTAAGAACACTTCCTGATGGCTATAATATGGTATTGAATGAAGAAGCAAGTAATGTATCACAAGGACAAAAACAATTATTAACAATTGCGCGTGCTATTCTTGCTGATCCTCAAATTTTAATTTTAGATGAGGCTACCTCTTCAGTTGATACACGTACAGAGTTATTAATTCAAAAAGCAATGAAGAACTTAATGGAAGGAAGAACAAGTTTTGTTATAGCACACCGTCTATCAACGATTCGTGACGCAGATTTAATTTTAGTAATGAATGAAGGAGATATTGTAGAAAGTGGAAATCATGAAGAATTAATGCAAAAAGATGGTTTCTATAAGAAGTTATACAATTCTCAATTTGAAGTTGAAGACGAATAAAAATATTTATTAAAATAATTAGAAAGAATTGATTTCTATAAGAAAGAGAAATCAATTCTTTTTTTATTTTATGTGTTTGTTTTCTTTAGATAAACGCTTATTTCTCTTTGCATTTAAATATGCTTATATCACTGGATGATTGTAATGAAAGAAATCAACGGTTCTAAATAGTTATTTTAAATATATC
>CAMWMY010000060.1 GCA_947175465.1 uncultured Erysipelotrichaceae bacterium
TAATTATGTCTATTCATAATTAATATATAATAGTAAAACCTAAATTTCAATTAGTAAGCATTGTCTTCTATAAAATAATTTCTCGTGCTATCTAAATACTATATAAAAAGTGATGCTTTCTAACATCACTTATCTTTTAAGTATGAAATTTCTTTTTAAATAGGTAAATATTTCTATAAATCCTATCATAATTGTTAACCATATCTCTATTTATACTGCACTTGTACTATATCCTCATCTCCACAAACTTCTAGTTTCATTAGTTCATAAAAGCAATCGTAGATTCTTGGATAGACATGAATTTTTATATTCATTGCTTGCTTCCATCCAAGACACTCCATAACAAGCAGCCTTTTTTCTCCTACATTTATTTTTTATACACTTGTTTCACATTCCATATAAAATAGCATTTTTCATAATGACATAATAAAAAGGCAAATGACATAACAAAGCTAAGACGCTTACTATATCACTTGCTTAAAATAAAAAAGTACTTTATAAAAGCTATTATTAGGGTGCTTTCTTAAATCCATATGTAAGGAGATAATAATATAGAAAGAAAATACATATGAAAAAGAAAGCAAAAAATGAAAAGAAGCAGAAAGGTAGAAAACTTCTTTTCTGTGAAGTTTTAATAAACTCCATGTTTGATAAAAAAGTTACTGAAAAAGAAGAAGAAAACTTCTAATATTATTAATAATTGATTTATCTCCTGTTATTAGTATATACAATATTTTAGGCTATGTCTACTAATATGTAAAAATTTAATGAATTTATAAAAAAGAATATATTTTTTAAATTTTATTCTTTCTCCTGCTTTTCTGTAGATATTCTTGCAATATGAATAATCAAAAATGCTAGCTCTTCTTTTGATAACTCTTTTTCATATTTTGTCTCTAAATAATCACGTACTTTCAAAGCAATTCTTTCTTCTTTTGGATAAGATGCTTTCATTTGCATATACAAAGTATCAGATTCACTAGAAAGCATATTATCTGAAAAATAACGTTCTATAAAAAATTTAATATGTGTTACAAAACGCATATAATGCATTCCTGTTTTATCCAATGTCCGATTTAATGAAAAGGCAACAATATTAATAATTGCACCTATCTCTTTTGCATAGCGAATAGCATCATAGCTATCAGAATGCATGGGTATCGCATTGGCAAAGTGGAAAGCGATATTTGCTGCCTCTTCTTGTGGTAGCTGAATGCCAAGTGTATCTTCTACCATACACAACGCTAATACTCCGGCTTTAAATTCATTAGGATAGTAATTTTTAATCTCCCAAAATACACGATTTGTAATTTTTATTCCCTTTTTCATTCTCTCAATTGCAAAATTCAAATGATCAGCTAATAGAAAATATAAGTTTTTATCAAACGTTGTATGAAGAACATGTTCAGCTTCTAAAATAATTTTTTGAGTAAGCTGTAAGATATCAATGGGAATATCATTAATTAATTCTTGAAATTGCTTTGATTTTGAATTTTCAATAGGCACAAAGATTTGATTTTCGCCTTCTTCAATCAATTCATCACCAGTCCGTTTTCCATAACCAATTCCTTTTTTGAGCATAATAAATTCATTATCATCTGCATCATGCACAAGCACAACACTAGAATTAAGCACTTTTTTAATTGTATAACGCATTTATTTGCCCACCTTTCTTTTATTCAAAATCGATACTATTATATTCAATGACTTTCTTGTACCAATAAAAACTATCTTTTCGATATCGATTATAAGTTCCATTTCCATAGTCATCAATATCAACATACACGTATCCATAACGCTTTGATATTTGCTTTGTTGATTCTGAAATTAAGTCAATACATGCCCATGATGTATAACCCCAAAGTTCAACACCATCTTCGATAATCGCATCTAACATACAAGCAAAATGTTTTTTTAAATAATCGATTCGATATGTATCATGTACCTTTTTATCTTCTGTTAATACATCTTTATCCCCTAATCCATTTTCAACGATAAATAAAGGTTTACGATAACGATCATACAATTCTACTAACGAAATACGTAGTCCAAGAGGATCAATCTGCCATCCCCATTCACTTGTTTCTAAGTGTGGATTTTTCACAGCTAAAATCGTATTTCCTGGTGTTGTACAAAGACCTGTTGTATCTGCTGCTTCACAAGAAGACATGTAATAAGAAAAAGAAATAAAATCAACAGGATGCTGTTTCATTAGTATATCATCTTCTTCCTCTTTGACAATATGAATCTTATGTTTTTTGAAATAGGATAATAAATATGCTGGATATTCTCCAAATACTTGTGTATCGCTATATGCATACGTACTGCGCATTCTTTGTTGAGCTGCTAATACATCTTCAGGCTTACACGTATATGGATAATACGTTAATTTGGTAAGCATACATCCTACTTTAGAGTCAGGTATAATTTCATGACAAATTTTGGTTGCTAATGCACTAGCGACAAATTGATGATGCATTGCTTGAAAAATAACTTCTTCAAAATTTTTACCTGCAAAGCGATCTTTCACGAGTCCTCCTGTTGTATAAGGATGGCGTATCATAGAATCTACTTCATTAAAGGTTAACCAATATTTTACTTTATCTTTATATCGTTTACAAATGGTTTCTACGTAACGGGCAAACATAGGAATAACTTCACGAGAATACCACCCATCATAATTTAAAACAATATTTAAAGGTGGTTCATAATGTGACATGGTTACTAAAGGTTCAATGTTATATTTTTTCAATTCATCAAAAACATCATCATAAAATTGAAGTCCTTCTTCATTTGGAGTTTCATCATCCCCATTAGGAAAAATACGTGACCATGCAATACTCATTCGATAGGTTTTAAAGCCCATCTCTGCCATCAAAGCAATATCTTCTTTATAACGATGATAAAAATCACTTCCATGTCTTTTGGGATAATTCACCATATCATCTAAATGCGCAAGCCCCTCTTCTATAGCTTGTGTTGTCATCTCTGTATGTTTTTGATAATTTTTTACATCGACATCAAAGTGTGCCTTCGCAACATCTGCAACGGATAATCCTTTTCCACCAAGATTAAATCCTCCTTCAAATTGATTAGCAGCAGTTGCTCCTCCCCATAAAAAATGATCTGGAAACTTTCTCATATTGAACATCCTCTCTTTACTTTCATCAATGCATTTCCTATACTTACATCCCCATAATAAGGATCTTGTATTTTATATTCACTTCCATTGCTTACAATTAACATAAGTGTTGGATCATATTGTGCAGCTACCATAGCTTCTTTATCAAAACGTATAAGTAAATCTTTAGCTTTTACTTTATCTCCTACTTTTACAAATACCTCAAACCCTTTTCCTTCCATTGCGACTGTATTAATACCAATATGAATAAGTATTTCCGCACCTTGTTCAGTTTTAATCCCTATCGCATGTTTAGTTTCAAAAATCATAATTACTTCCCCATCACATGGTGCACATACATCACCATTTCCCGGGAAAATTGCAATCCCATCTCCAAGTGTTCTCTTCGCAAACATCTCATCTTTTACTTCACTTAAATCCATTGCTTTTCCTTGTACTGGTGCTAAAAGAACTTCCATTTCACCTTGTTCATCCTGTTTTGTTTCTTCTACTTTCTCATCTTTCCATAATAGACATGTAATGATAAAAGAGCCAAATAGTGCAATAACAAAACCTATCATCGCTAACAAAATATTTTTATCATTGCTTTGATCAACAAAAGCACTCATACTTACAAGTCCAGGTCCTACTAAAACAAATGCTTTTACAACAAGTACTCCTAAAACAAGACCAGAGAGCACACTTGATATAATCACTCCCATCAATGCTTTTTTATGTTGTAAAGTAACCCCATATAAAGCTGGTTCTGTAATTCCCATCAGTGCAGAAACTCCTGCAGATAATGCTGTTTGTTTTAGTGTTTCATCTTTAGAGCGTAAAGCTACTGCAAAACAGGCTCCTGATTGAGAAATATTGTGTGCTAAAGAAGCGGGAATATAAAGTGCTTCATAACCTAATTTTGCATAAATACTAGTAGCGTAAGGAAGTAATGCCTTATGCATTCCTGTCGCAATCATAAATGGTAAAATCCCCGCTAAAATTCCTACTGCAACAAAACCAAAGGTATCATACATATAAAGAATGCAAGTTGTAAATACTGTCCCTATATTATAGCCAAGTGGTCCAAGAATAAGTAGTGTCACAGGAACAGTAATCGCAAGAACCATCATAGGAACAAAGAAAATACGAATTACTTTGGGAGAAATCTTATTAAATAATTTCTCAATAAAACTTAGAAATATAACACATAAGATCGCTGGAAATACTTGTGAATGGTATGTAATATTAGGAATTGTAAATCCAAGCAATTGTGTATTTCCACTTAAGAGTGTTGTTGTTGCAGGAAGTAACAAATAACCAACACTTGCGACAGCTACTAAACGATTACACTTCAATACATTGGCTGTCGTAATCGCAACCATAATTGGTAAAAAATAAAAGGTAGCATCCGAAATAGCAACTAATAAATTATAAATTGTTGATGTTTTATCTAGTAGTGGTGTCATCGCCAATAACATCAAAACTGATTTTAAAACTCCTGCTCCAGCGATGACGGGCACTAAAGGCTGAAAAACACTAATGATAAATTCAATAAATTGTTTTCCAAGTGCTCTTTTTTCTGAACTAGCTTTACTTGTATTATTTTCATCTGCGGTATATACTTTCATAATCTCATCGTATACTTCTACAACATCATTTCCAATCACAATTTGAAATTGCGATGCATCGATAACACCCATAACTCCTGTTATCTTTTTTAAACTTTCTTGTTGTACGCGCTTTTTATCTACAAAATGAAAACGCAATCTTGTAGAACAATGCTCTAAACTGGCAATATTCTCTACACCCCCTATATGGCGTACAATATCCATAGCTACTTTTTGATAATCCATTTTTCATTCACCCTTTCTTTTTTCATGAATATACAAGATGTAAAAAAGGCAGAACCTATATAAACACCTTGAAAAATTCAAAGCAATTTATAAGATCCTGCCTGCATTACCAGTTACATGTCTTTTATTTGCATCTTCATCATAGCATATGTTGAAAGCGCTGTCAATTTATTTGTAATTATTTTATAAAGATATTTTATTCGTTTTCTTCCGTTGACATTAATCCATAAGTATCTTCATATTCTTTTAAAATACGTTCAAACTCTTCATACGTATTCATTTTGGCTAATGCATCTTTTAAACGATTACAATCTTTTAATCCTTTTACATACCAAGCCCCATGTCCACGCATTTCTTTCATCCCTACATTTTCGCCTTTTAAGGAACATAATCTTTGGGCATGTTTTCTTGCCATAGCAAATTTTTCTACTACCGAAACTGACTCTCTTTTCTTCCCCGTTTCTAAGTATTCTTTGATTTCATTAATAAGCCAAGGATCACCTAATACAGCTCTTCCTACCATGACGGCATCACAACCTGTTTCTTCTAACATCCTTTGTGCATCTTCTCCACTTTTCACATCCCCATTTCCAATAACAGGAATGGAAACAGCTTCTTTCACTTTTTTAATCCAGCTCCAGTCTGCTTTTCCTTCATACATTTGTTTACGTGTTCTACCATGAAGGGCAATGGCACATACCCCAATTTCTTCTAAACGCTTCGCAAGCTCTACACAAGTAATATGATCCAAATCCCAACCAATCCGCATTTTCACTGTGACTGGTTTTTTTACACTTTCAATGACCGCTTTCACTAAATCTACTGAATAATCAATATCTTTTAATAAAGCACTTCCTGCCTGATTTTTCACAATCTTATGTACAGGACAACCCATATTAATATCGATAATATCGCAGGTTGTATTTTGGTCTAGTAGTTTAGCAGCATAAATCATACTCTCTTTATCATAACCGAATACTTGCATGGAAATCGGATGCTCACATGCTTCAATATTGGTCATTTCTAATGTTTTTATATTTTGATGAAAAAGGGCTTTATCCGATACCATTTCTGTATAAATGAGTCCAGCTCCAAACTCTTTACATATCGTACGGAATGCCTGATTGGACACCCCAGCCATAGGTGCAATCACGACACGATTATCGATTTCAATATCTCTTATTTTCCAACTATTTTTTTTCATACTGTTCTAAAAATTGTTCCAAATCACGGAGCTGTTGTTCTGAAAAATGGTACTGCTCATTACAAAAATTACATGTAATCTCACATCCATGATCTTCTTCGATCATCGCCATTCTTTCTTTTTTTGGTAAAGTAGTTAAAGCACGTTTCATCGTCGCTTCACTACAGTGGCAATGAAACGAAATCGGCTGTTCTTGTAAAATCGTAATATCATCATACAGTGAATTTACAATATCACGTAAACATGTAGCTTCTTTAATTAAAGTAGACATCGGTTTCAAGCTTTCTAATAGTTTTTCTGTTTTTTGAATATCTTCTTCTTTAGCATCTGGCATCATTTGAATAATAAGACCACCTGCTGCAAGAATAGAGTGATCATCATTTACAAGAACTCCTACAGATACCGCTGATGGTGTTTGTTCACTCTCTGTAAAATAACGAGCAAAATCTTCACCAATCTCTCCTGTTTGTAAAGCTACCGTTCCTTTCCAATGATCACGCATTCCAAAGTCTTTAATTACTTCTAATGTCCCTTGGGTTCCAACAGCAATTCCAACAGCTAATTTTCCTGTATCATTATATTGATAATGAACATGAGGCTCAGATACAAATCCTCTTACATGCCCATCCTCATAAGCATCAACTAGAATCGTTCCAATTGGCCCTCCACCATTAATTTTTATCGTAAGTTGTTCCTTTTTATCCTTCAACATACTTCCCATCATAGAAGCTACACTCAAG
>CAMWMY010000061.1 GCA_947175465.1 uncultured Erysipelotrichaceae bacterium
GTATATGGAACAATGATAAAAGAGCTGCCCCTGTTCCTGAAGTAATTAACATAATAATTAAAGGTCTTAAATTATAACGTAAATGAAGTCCAAATAAAACAGGTTCACTAATTCCAAACAACTGTGATAACATAGCTCCAATACTTGTTTGTTTCATTTTTTGTGATTTTGCTTTTATAGCAAATGCTAAACACGTTCCTACATTTGCAAATCCATACATTGCACATAAAGTAATTAAAGGATTAAATCCTGTATTTGCTAATAAAGATGTTTCAATCATAACATAAGTATGATGAAGTCCTGTAATGACTGTTAATGGATATGTAAATCCAATAATAAAGCCTCCTATCCCAAATGGTAATTGAATTAACATTTCAATAATTGAAACCATTCCTAATTCTATTTGATGCATAATCGGTCCAACAACTAATAAAATAACAAGCATGGTAAAAAGCATTGTGAAAAAAGGTGTAAAAATTAAATCTAATACATTAGGCATTTTTTTACGTAATTTCTTTTCTACATTCGCTCCAATAAGAGCTGCTACAATAGCTGTTAAAACACTTCCTTGACATCCTACTAAAGGTATAAAACCAAAGGCTTTAATCGCTTCGACTCCACTATTTGGATCAGCTACTGCATAAGCATTTGGTAAAGCAGGAGCAATAATCATAAGCCCAATAACAAGACCGATAACTGGTGTTCCCTTAAATACTTTAAATGCAGACCATGTAATAATAGCTGGTAAAAAAGCAAAAGCTGTATCAGTTAAAACAGTAACTAATGTCTGTATATAAAGTGGTATATCTTGTGATGAAGCACCAACAAGGCCTAATACATTGTCACTAAACAAACATCCTTTTAACCCTAAAAATAACCCAGTTGCCGCAATTACAGGAATAATAGGTACAAAAATATCTCCTAAAATGCGCATAAGATATTGAATTCCTGTTTTCTTTTCTTTCACATACGTATCTTGTTCTTCTTTAGAAAGCGTATGTAAGCCCATCTTTTCAATTTCAGCATATACCTTATTTACAATCCCTGTTCCTAAAATAATCTGATATTGTCCAGAAGTAAAAAACACACCTTTTACTTCGTCAATTTGTTCCACTACTTCTCTTGAAATACATTCTTTATCTTTCACAACAAAGCGTAATCGTGTTGCACAATGGGCAATCGATATAATATTTTCTTTTCCGACTGCATCAATAATTTCCTTTGCAATCTTTTCATATGTACTCATTTACTGTTCCTCCACTTTTAATATAACGGTTTGAAAAGGCTTTAATTTTAGCACTTTATCCTTAATTTCTACCTTATCTTGTGTTTGAAAAACAACTTTACAAGAAGCATGTAATAGTGTTTCTTCTTTTCCTTGATCACTAAAGTTAAAAAAGCATTGTAAACAATCTTTCTTTGTTTTTCGCTCATACGCAATGATTTCTTCATCACTTTCTAAAAAAGCAATATCTCCATAAATTAAACACTCACGATACTTTGAGTTTTGGCGGAAATGCAAAATTTTCTTGTAAAAAGATAATACACTATCTTCATCTTGCATTTGCTCTTCTACATTAATTGTAGGATATTCTTCACTCATGGATAACCATGGCGTATGTTCACTAAATCCTCCATATCGCGTAGCATTCCAAGGAAATGGAGTACGACTATTATCACGACTTCGTAAATTAATATAATGAAGTGCTTCTTCTTTACTACATCCCTCTTGCATCGCACGATAATATTGATCAATACTTGAAATATCATTAAACTCTTCAATACGAGAGCGTTGAAAATTGACCATTCCTAATTCTTGTCCTTGGTAAATATAAGGAGTTCCTCTTAAACATAAATACATCGATGCTAATGTTTTTACAGCTTCCTTATTTCTTTCATGCGCTAATAAATATTTGGTCGTTGATCGAGGTTGATCATGATTTTCAATAAAATTAGCAGCCCACCCAATCTTTTGTACAGCCATTTGATATTCCATAAGTTTTGTTCTTAAATCACTGATCTTCCAAGGTAGACGCTTAAACCATTCACTTCCACTCGCCACATCCAAATCTGCAGCTTTAAAATCAAAAATCATTGAGAAAAAGCCATCTTTACTAATAAAATCATCCAAATCATCGTATGCAATTCCTGGTGCTTCTGCTACACTCATACAATCGTATTTATCAAAACAACGTTCTTTTAACTCAAGTAAAAAATCTTTAATCCCTTCTTGATTACGACATGTTTTGGTACATTTGGCGAGTCCATCTACACCATCAGCTTCAATACTTGCATAGCTTTGATCTTTTTTAATAAAGGTAATCGCATCTACACGAAACCCTGCAATTCCAAATTCTAACCACTGATTCACCATCGCATACAAAGCCTCACGTACTTCTTTATTTTCCCAATTCAAATCGGGTTGTTTTTTACCAAAAGTATGAAAATAATAAGTATCTTCCCCTTCTACTTTTTCCCATACACTTCCTCCAAAAATAGAACGCCAATTATTCGGTACTTCTTTGCCTTCTTTAAATATGTAATAGTTACGATATTTACTATCTTTGTTTGCAATAGCTTGTTGGAACCATGCATGTTCATCAGAGGTGTGATTAATAACCAAATCTAAAATAATTTTAATTCCCATTTCTTTAGCTTCATCAATTAAACACTTTAAATCTTCCATCGTCCCAAACTCAGGAGCAAGCGCAAAATAATCAGAAATATCATAGCCATTATCATCCATTGGTGATTTAAAAATAGGACAAATCCATAACATCGTCACATTAAGATCTTTTAAATACTTCAACTTCTTTCGTATTCCATTAAGATCTCCAATTCCATCATGATTACTATCATAAAAACTTTTTGGATATATTTGATAAACAATTTCTTCTTGCCACCACTTTCTTTCCATAAAAACCTCCTATATTATTTTCCTACGTCTTAACTCTTTGAAAATGCCATCTTCATGTGCTGCTTCACAAACAGAACTCGCATATGGTTTCAATTGTTCATCTCCATCTTCCATAGCAACTGCAATGGAACATTGTTGAAACATTGTAATATCATTTTGACCATTCCCAAAACACATACTCATATCTTTAGTAAGTCCTAAATGTGACATTACTTTTTGCACTGCACTTCCTTTATCACACCCACACTTTACAAACTCATAATAATTCAAATTTCCCCAACAACTCTTCTGTACTAGCTGATAATTTCGAATCTTCTCACAAATACAAGCAAAGGTTTTTTCTTCACACCAAATCCCTATTTTATGAATACGATGAAATGTTTTACAAAACGTATGCAGATTCTCCTCATAAACAATCTTCTCATTTGCATGATAATATTGCTTTTGTTCCTGTGTCATATCTTCCATCATCTTTTTATTCATCGTCACAAGTATTTCTTTTGCTTTCTTATTCATAAATACTTCTTCATTACTTTCAAAGAACAGCGCTTCTTTATCCACTATTCCACAAGATAAAATATATTCGATTTCTTCTTGTGCAAAGCTATCTTGAAATATCTTGTTTCCATTAACAACAATATAATTACCCCCACCTGCAATCATATTAGCAATCGATAATTGCTTTACATCTTCTTGTATCATTGACACACTTCTTCCTGTACATAAACATACATGAATTCCTTTTTGTTTACATAGAGCAATTACTTCATAAATACTTTGTGGTATACGAGCAAATCGATCCTTTAAAGTTCCATCAATATCAATAAAAATAATCTTAATCATGGATTTCTTTCTCCTTTGCAATATCATCATAATATGAAATGAAAAGGCTTACAACAAAGGTAAGCCTTTTATCAAGTATGTTTCTATTATGTTTATAATTTCACCTTTTGAAATTATGTTCGCAATGAAACTGATATTGAATAAGAAATAATTCAATTAATAAATAAAAAGAAGTACAAGATTGTAATTGTCCTTGTGGTGTATGAGGAAATTCATAAGGAAAAGCATACAAATTATAGTTACTAATTTGTGCTAATCCATTGGCCTTCATTTGTGTAATGGATACTAGTGAACATCCCTTCATCTGTAAAGAAGTTGCGAAAGAAATCAACTCTTTATTTTCTCCTTTAAAAGAAAATAGAAAAGCAATATCTTCTTTTTGTGCTAAAGAAAGAAAACTTTGCATCATGTCAAATCCATGAATATAAAAGACCTTTTTATGTAGAGGTAAAAATATTCTTTTGCATTCACTTGCAACTTTAGACATTGCAAATCCATCTGCAAAAATAAGAATACGTTTCGCTTTATAAAGCTCATCGAACAGTGAAGAATAAGATTGCTTTTGCAAAGAAGAAATTACTTGATGATAGGTTTCTCTTAACTCTTTATGTGTATGTAAATGCGTATCTTTCTTTTCCATACACTCAATACGAATAAGGGATTTTATTTCTTTATAACCTTGTAGTCCTATCTTTTTCGCAAAGCGAGTTAAAGCACTTTGTGAAACATGAATCATTTGTGCAAATTGATGTATTGTATACTGCTCTACTTGCTTTTTATGATTAATAATTTCTTTAGCAATATAACAATCTATCTCATTAAAAGTTGCATAAGCTCTATTTATCCTTTTTTCTAGCTTCATAAAAAATCCCCTTTTTGATAATTAATATAGTAGAGTAATAAATGTTCTAATAACATATAAAAACCTGCAACTAATTCATAAGATATATGTGTCGCAATGGTACTTGTTGTAACATAAAGATGATAATCACATAAACTCGCAATCGTATTATTTTGTAAACGAGTAATAGAAAGAAGCTTCACTTTTCGATTTTTCATAAATTCAGCTACTTGAATTCCTTCTTTTGTTTCTCCTGATAAAGAAATAATAATGAAAAGATCATTTTGCTCAATACTTTCACTAATCATTTCTACTTCTCCATAATCAAATAATTCAATAACACATTTTCCAACAGATGCAAACATTCGCTTACATTCATCTGCCATTGTTTTTTGTTCATTTCCTGTTCCATAAATATAAATCGTTTTACAACTATCTAATAGTCGACAAATATCGTGTAAGGGAATCTTTTCCATTGCATCAATCATCTCATGATATAGTGTACATACTTTATCAAAAGACAAAGCATTTATTTCTTGTCTTTGCTCATTTTGAAGCAACATTTGTAAATCAGAAATGGTAGACAATCCTAGTTTCTGGGAAACGCGCAAAAGAGTTGTGCGAGAAACATGACAAAAAGTTGCCATTGCTTGAGTATTCAAAAAAGCAATCTCTTTTTTATTATGAATAATAAATTGTAATAATTGCCTATCCTTTTCATTCAATTTAGGGCTTCGGTTCATTAATTGTTCTATTTTCATAACTTTCTCCAAAATAATCTTTATATATTTATAGTATATCATTTTTTTATTTATTGCTGCACTTCTTGACAAACCCAAAAAAGAAAGGAAACAAATATCTCCTTTCTTTTCTATTATATATTTTAAGGATTTGTATTATCTGGTGTAGTCGTATTATTAGTGGTTTCTGGAAGCTTTATCCAGAATGCTGGTCTTAATCCCCTTCCTTCATGCACATATCCATCTTGTAGAACTCCTCCAGATAAATACATTGCCGAATATTTAACACCAAGGCCATTGTTTATAAAATTAGTTCTTAACCAAGTTATATCCCCAGGTAAATTTTTTGCTTTTTCTAATTGACCACTTCCTGTAAATAAACGCTCATCACGCAAATCATTGTGTAACCCTCCTAAATCCTCATAACTTAATAAAAATATGTGATCTGTTGTTTCTACCATCATAGCAGAAGTATTGCTAGTACTAGTATAATATCTAGTATATAATGTTGTTTCTATAATTTTATCTTTTATTGCTTCTGAAATATAATTAGTATCATTATAGAATGTTTCATTTAACCACTGTTTTACGATTGATGCTTCCCAATTTTCTCCTTTTGGTTCAGAAGAATGGTTTCCATTACCAAAATAAGATGTATGAACTGAATTCTTTGCCCACAACAAGGCTTTCTCTCCATCATTTTCTAAAACATAATAGTCTACATTTCCTATTTTGATTGTAGTTGTACCTTGTACTTCTACATCTCTTATATCTTCATAGCCTAAGGATGATACCATCACAAGTATATTATTAGCTTGCTTAATCTTTCCTTCGGTTGATGTCGCTATAATTCGTAACGCTGTTCCTTCTGGTTCATCTAACCCTAGGGTTAATAATCCATCTTCTGATATTGTTGTACTTGTAGATTTGTTTCCACTAATTTGCCATGTTACTTTTTGATTACTAATTAATTCATTCGCAAAGTATACTTCTGCTTTGAATTGCTTTGTTTTTCCTATCTTAACTTGTACATTCTCCGTTTCTCCATCGATTGTCATGACTTTTACTCTATCTACTAATCGATCCGTGATGTTATTTGGCCAATCATTCGTAGCTGATCCTAACAATTCATCATCTGCTGTTCCTAATAACTTATCTGCTTCCATCCAGTAGTAACGGTTTTCTTCCTTCTTCAAGAAGAATTTCCCATACGTTGGGTGTGCATCTTTTAATTCATATACATTCGTTTTATCATCATCACTTCCAGGTTTTTGATCTATTCCTGCACATATATAGTTAGATAAGGTTCCATCTTTTTCTACTCTCTTGTAAATGTTAAAGCCAAAGCTTACATAAGGGTTTCCATCTTCTCCTATAATTGTATTACTATCATCAGCACCTAATGGTAATACCGTTACACGAATGGTTGTTGTAACTGTTGGTGTAAGTTTACTTTTTCCTGTTAATACATAAACCTTCCCTGCCATATCTGCTGTTGGTG
>CAMWMY010000062.1 GCA_947175465.1 uncultured Erysipelotrichaceae bacterium
GATACTATTATTGGAAATTTATTGCATTCTTTTTTTAATAGGTATGCATCCCTTTATGGTGGTATATATGGTTATGGCAATTTTTTTATGAATTGGTTATGGCTATTCTTATTTTATATTTTATGTTATTTTCTATTTTATTTCTTAGCCTTAATAGCCTATAAAGTCGGAAAGGTAGTAACAAGTATCATTTTTATAAGTATCTTTATATGCATTGGAACTTTACTTCCATTTATATTAACCGAAGAAATGATACAAAATATTTTAATATTTTTAAGTCAAGCCATGGGCTTTATGCAAAATGGAATAATTTATCATATTTTCCCTATATTGACTTGGTCTACACTTATCTTACTTCTTGCTGCTAGTTGTTATGTACTCATACGTCGTATGGAGTTAAAAGTGTAAGTATTTCAAAGAATTTTATTATAGGATAAAGAAGTTATAAGCGTATATTATATAGCTATAACTTCTTTTTTTATACATTTTAAAATAGCAAATATTTTCCAATTTCTAGTATCGTATAAATAAAAATGACTGGGGAAGACTTCTACTATGTTTAGGAGGAAGTCGAATGAGTCGTTATAAAGTGAAAATCAATGGTATAAATACATCAGAATTAAAGGTTTTAACAAATGCAGAGATGAAAACATTATTTCAAGCATTGCAAAAGGGAGATGAAAGTGCAAAAGAGGTATTAATTCAAGGGAATTTAAAGCTTGTACTTTCCATTGTACAAAGATTTTCCTCACGGTGTGAAAATATGGATGATTTATTTCAAGTAGGGTGTATAGGCTTAGTGAAATCAATTGATAATTTTGATTTAAAGCATGAAGTTCGATTTTCCACCTATGCTGTTCCTATGATTATGGGAGAAATTAAGCGTTATTTAAGAGATAATCAAGTAATACGTGTATCACGTCATTTAAAAGACTTAGCTTATAAAATATTTCAATTAAAAGAAGAGTATGTACATTTGCATCAACAAGAGCCATCCATTAGTTATTTAGCTAAACAATTTGAAGTAAAAGAGAAAGATGTGATTGATGCTATGGATTCTATGCAAGGGGTTATTTCTATTTTTGAGCCTGTGTACAATAGTGATGGAGATGAATTATATTTGCTTGATCAAATAAAAGATGAAAAAGATGAGATTATGCACTTATCTAATCTAATGGCATTAAAAAATTCAATGCGCGCTTTAAAAGAAAAGGAAATGGAAATTATTCAAAAGCGATATTATCAAGATATGACGCAGACAGAAATTGCTCAAGAATTAGGAATATCACAAGCGCAGGTATCAAGGTTAGAAAAAAATGCAATTGCGATATTAAAGAAAAATTTTGAATAAGTACTAAAAAAGAAAAAGCTGCATAAAATGTAATAGGTGATAAGAATGCGGTTTTCACAATTATGCAGAAAGCAAGTTGTCAATGTGAAGGATGGAAGTATTGTAGGAAAAGTAAAAGATGTAGAGTTTCAAGAAGATAAATTATGCGTGGTTGTTTTTTATATAACTGATTGTGGTAGGCTTGTTAATCGCTTTTTTCCATGGCTTTTTCCTTTAGAGGAGTTAGAGTTATCATTAGAAGATATCGTAAGTATTGGAGAAGATGTCATTTTAGTAAAAATAACCTGTTAAACAAAGAAAAAAGGATATTTTAGTAAAATATTAGAAAAAATTCATCTTTTTTCTAATATTTTCTTTTTGTTTAGGAAAAATTTATGTTATAATAAGTGCAATGTATAGGAGGTATACTAGTATGAAGTTAGGTGAAAAAATTAAAGAGTTTATCGCACCTATGGATGAAGATGATGTTTTAGAACTAGAAGAAGAGGAAGCTTCTGCGATTTCTAAATATGAATCACCAAAGTCAAAAGTTATGAGCAATATGTCTCAAAATACAAAAATGGTATTATTTGAACCAAGATCTTTTGATGAGGCTGAAGAAGTAGCAAGACGTCTTAAAGAACATAGAGCAACTGTTGTGAATTTACATAAATTACAAAGAGATTACGCTCAAAGAACCATTGATTTTCTAACAGGAGTTGTATTTGCACTCGATGGAAGTATTCAAAAAATTGGGCACAATGTTATTTTGTGTGCACCTAAAAGTATTGGGGTTGATGGTCAAATTGTTCTAGATGCTAATGAAGAATAATCCATCTATATATGAGCATTTTAGGGGTAATGAACAACTGGTAAAACGCATATTTGATTTGGTAGATCGTATGCAGAGGAGTTATCAAGTCGTACATACTCCTTTTTTAACGCCTGCGCAACAAGAAGCTTGTACTCGTATACTAGGAAACCAAGTTTCTTATAAGTTGTGTGGAGGCTATAAACAAGCAGAGAATCAATGCTTGTTACTTTTACCTGAATATATAGATGAGAAGACGATATCAATTCCAGTGCAATGTTTAAGAGCAACCTATATGTCGAAGTTTCATGCTCTAAAACACCGAGATGTTCTTGGGGCGATGATGAATTTAGGGTTAAAAAGAGAACAGTTTGGCGATGTTCTTGTACATGAGGATAATATTTATATTTTTGTTATGGAAGATATTGCTTCTTATGTAATAGCTAATTTAACGAAAATTGGAAGACACACTGTTCAGTTTGTAGAATGGGAAGAAGATGTAGAAAAAGTGGAAGATATCGACTATTATGAAGCCATTGTATCTTCTTTTCGCTTAGATGTTATTGTCGCAACACTGTGCCGTATTTCACGAAGCAAAGCACAGCAGTTTATTCAAGGGAAACTTGTGAAAGTAAATCATCTTATACTTGAAGATTGTGATGTAGTATGTAATAATAATAGTATCATTTCCATTCGTGGATATGGTCGCTTTCTTTTTGTGGAGACGAAAAAAACGACGAAAAGTGGACGCTATGTTATTGAAATAGGAAAGTACAAATAGATTAGGAGGTACAACATGTCAGAAAGACAATTTGATATCATGAAAAATGGTTATAATCGATATCAAGTAGAAGATTATTTAAGTGATCTTGAAAATCGTATGGCTATGTTGCATCGAAAAGTCGAAATGTATCGGCAACGCAGTGAAGAAGTAGAAAAGCAATTAAATCAAATAAAAGAAGAATATCATCATGTAGTCCATAATTTATCGATGAAAGAGAAAGCAGCTGAAGAAAT
Organism: uncultured Erysipelotrichaceae bacterium; assembly: GCA_947175465.1. GTDB lineage: Bacteria > Bacillota_I > Bacilli_A > Erysipelotrichales > Erysipelotrichaceae > CAMWMY01. The sequence goes on from CAMWMY010000062.1 coordinate 3,159, forward strand.
GGCAAGAATAGCAATGAAAGAGGCGAATGTGATTGTGGATACAGCACAGATGAATGCGGATGTCATTGTAAAAGAGGCTTTAATGACTGCACGTTCTATTTTATTAGATATTGCGAAATTAGGAAATGAAGCTAGTGAGTTAAAAGGGACAATGTATGAGCAATTAGAATCACTTTCTAAGGCTTTAGATGCATTTGAAGTACCCCCTATACCTGACATGGATCTTCTAAAAGAAAAAGAAATACAATGAAAAAGACACGTTTATGATGTTGAATTTGCAGAGAGTGAGCATAGGGTGAAAGCTCATATGAAGGCTTCATAAATATCACTTTGGAGTAGATAATCTGATAATGTAAGGTTATTCGTAGACTTTCACGTTATGAAAGAATGAGTGCATAAATTTGTAAAAGTTTATGAACTAAGGTGGTACCACGTATAAGCGTCCTTAGAAGAGGACTTTTTTTTATGTAAGGAGGAAATCATATGGATTATAAAGATACGTTATTAATGCCGAAAACAGATTTTGAAATGAGAGCGAAATTAGCGACGAAAGAGCCAGGGATAGTAGAGAGATGGATCAAACAAGGTCTTTACAATCAAATGTTAAAAAAGAGAGAAGGAGCTCCAACATTTATGCTACATGATGGTCCTCCTTATGCAAATGGTGAAATTCATTTAGGACATGCATTAAATAAAGTTTTAAAAGATGTTATTATCCGTTCTAAATTTATGGCTGGATATCAAGTACCATATATTCCAGGATGGGATACACATGGACTTCCAATTGAAACAGCGATCCAAAAATTAGGACATAATCGTAAAGAAATGAGCATTGTAGACTTTCGAAAACTTTGTCATGAATATGCATTAAAACAAGTGGAGAGTCAAAAAGAAGGATTTTTGCGTGTAGGGAGTGTGGGAGATTATGATCACCCTTATTTAACATTGCATAAAGAATTTGAAGCTCATCAAATAGCGATTTTTGGAAAAATGGCGAAAGATGGTTATATCTATAAAGGATTGAAACCTGTTTATTGGTCACCATCTAGTGAATCCGCTTTAGCAGAGGCCGAAATTGAATATAAAGATGTGAAAAGCCCATCTATTTATGTAAAATTTAAAGTGAAAGATGGAAAAGGAATCTTAAGTGATCAAGATGCATTTGTTATATGGACAACAACACCATGGACATTACCAGCGAATTTAGGAATTAGTGTAAACCCTAACTTTACCTATGCTTTAGTTGCAAGTGAAAAAGGGAATTTAGTTGTTCTTGAAGAATTAGTAGATAGTTTATGGGAAACTTTTGGTTTGCAACAAAAAGAAATTATCAAGACATTTAAAGGTAGAGAATTAGAACATATAACTGCACAACATCCTTTCTATGACCGTACATCTTTAGTTATGATTGGAGATCATGTTACGGCAACAGCTGGTACAGGATGTGTTCATACAGCACCTGGATTTGGGGCAGATGACTTTTTTGTTGGGATGAAATATGGTTTATCTGCTTACTGTAATGTAGATGAAAAAGGATATTTGACAGAAGAAAGTGGAGAATGGATCGCAGGGCAATTTTATGAAGATGCCAATAAAACAGTAACACAGCGTTTAGAAAAAGAAGGGTATTTATTGAAGTTAGAATGGATTAGCCACTCTTATCCACATGATTGGAGAACTAAAAAACCGATTATTTTCCGTGCTACTACACAATGGTTTGCCTCTGTAGAGAAAATCCGTACAGAATTATTAAAAGAAATTGAGAATGTGAAATGGACACCTACTTGGGGACAACAAAGAATGCATAATATGATTGCTGATCGAGGAGATTGGTGTATTTCAAGACAACGTGCATGGGGAGTTCCAATTCCTATTTTATATACAGAAGATGATATGCCAATTATGGAAGAAGCTGTTTTTCAACATATTGCTCAATTGATTCGTGAACATGGATCTGATATATGGTTTGAAAAAGAAGCAAAAGATTTATTGCCAGAGGGATATACCAATCCTGCATCTCCAAATGGTATCTTTCGAAAAGAATTAGATACTATGGATGTTTGGTTTGATTCTGGATCTTCTCATACTGGAGTTATGGTGGAAAGAGGCTTCCCTTATCCTGCAGATCTATATTTTGAAGGAAGCGATCAATATCGTGGTTGGTTCAATTCATCTCTTATTGTAGGTACTGCTGTTCATGGAAAAGCTCCTTATAAAGAGATTTTATCTCATGGATTTGTTATGGATGGAAAAGGTGTAAAGATGTCAAAATCGCAATGGAATGCCGTAAGTCCTTCACAAATTACTAAAACATATGGGGCCGATATTTTACGCTTATGGGCAACAAGTGTTGATTATCAAGCAGATTGTTCGATGAGTGATGAAATTATGAAGCAAATGTCAGAAGCTTATCGTAAAGTTCGTAATACATTCCGTTTCATGTTAGCCAATTTACATCCAGAAGATTTTACAAAAGAAGATCTTATTGCAGTTGATCAATTACCAAAATTAGATCAATATATGCTTGTTTTATTAGATGAAGTGAATAAAAAAGTACAATTAGCTTACAAAGAATACCGCTTCTCTGATGCAACAGCTACGTTAACTACTTTCATGACGAATGAATTAAGTGCTTACTATTTAGATTTTACAAAAGACATTTTGTATATTGAGAAAAAAGATAGTCTTAGACGTCGTCAAGTACAAACAATTCTTTATCACAATGTTCAAGTGTTGTTACGTTTATGGGCACCAATTCTAGTCTTTACAAGTGAAGAGATTAATGATATTTTCCAAGCTGACAAAGAAAGTATTCACTTAAGTGAATTTGCACCTTTCTTTAATATAGAGAATGCACAAGAATTAAAAGAAAAAGTAGCTCGTTTATGGAAAATACGTGTAGATGTATTAAAAGCATTAGAAGATGCTAGAGCGAATAAAGTGATTGGAAAATCATTAGAAGCGAATGTACATTTACAACTTGAGGAAGAAGATGCCAATATCTTAAAAGAATTGCTTGATGATGCAATCGCACAATGGTTTATTGTATCGAATGTACAACTAAGTGAAAAAGAACTTCCTCGCTATGAAGTATGCGGTGTTTTAGTAGAGAAATGTGATGGTGTAGTATGTCCAAGATGTTGGAATATTACAGTTACTGAAGCAGAAGATGGTTTATGTGAACGTTGTCAAAAAGTATTACAATAAGATATTTTATATGAGAAAGAGATAGTAACTACCTTATGTAGAAACTATCTTTTTTCTTATAGTCTAAAAATTAATTTTATATATTATTTTTTATATTTATAACATAAATAATGTAATAATATGAGATATACTGTCTTCATCAAAGAGAGGATGAAGACAATGAAAAGTGAGAAATATTTAGCAAAACAATTACTAAATGCTGTATGGGATGAGAATATAAAAAAAGTGGAAGCTTTACTGGAAGAGGGAGCCGATCCTAATTGGATTTTTAATGGTTATCCTATTTTATTACATGCCGTGTTTACCCGCAATCAAGAAATGGTGATGTTGCTTATTGAAAATGGAGCATCACAAGTAAGAGAAGCATTAGGGTTTGCATTAGATAGAGGAATAGGAGAGCTTGTTATGCCTCTTGCTTTTTTAGGTATCATACCAAAACATCAAGAAGTAAAAGCTCG
>CAMWMY010000063.1 GCA_947175465.1 uncultured Erysipelotrichaceae bacterium
GATTTTGTAATAACGAATGAACCAGAAGAGGATCATATTCTTCATAAATGTAAAGAAGAAGATCTTGCTATTAGTGTTATAAATGCTCGTTTTTTCAAACCTTTAGATACAGCTATGTTAGAAAAAATAATGCGCCTTCAATTACCTATTATTGTTTTTGAAACCGATATACGAAATGGAGGATTATCCAGTGCTATTTTAGAATATTGCAATGATCATGGCTTTTCCTCCTCTTGCATTGAAAGAATAGGGATTCAAGATCATTTTGTAGGGCATGGAGATCTTGCTTCTTTACGAAAACAAGAAAAAATTGACTTACAAACATTGATGGAAAAGCTAAGAAATTGGGTATAATATGGAACAAAGATTAGATCAATATTTAGTCGATCATTTATTGGTAACTTCGCGTTCTAAAGCACAAGATGCTATTCAAGAAGGGCGTGTTTATGTAAATGAGAAAGTTGTATCGAAGAATGCATATATAGTAACAGAAGAAGATAAGGTAGAGGTTAAAAAAGAAGATCTTTGTTTTGCCTCTAGAGCAGGGCTTAAACTTTATTATGCACTTATGCATTTTCCAATATCATTAAAGGATCGGATTGTAATCGATATTGGCGCAAGTACTGGTGGTTTTAGTGATGTTTGTTTACAAAAAGGTGCTGCCTATGTTTATGCTGTTGATGTGGGGCATAGTCAATTGATTGAAAGATTGCGATGTGATGAGCGTATTTGTAATATGGAAAAAACAAATTGCCGTTTTTTAGAACCTGCAATGTTTGATAAAAAGCCTAGCTTTGCTTGTATTGATGTATCATTTATTTCTTTAAAGCTCATTCTTCCAGGACTACTTACTATTTTAGAAGGATCTTATGATATTGTTGCACTTATAAAACCACAATTTGAAGCAGGACCACAAGAAGTTGGAAAAAAGGGAATTATAAAGAATGATAAAGTGCATATACGAATCTTACAAGAAATGGTTGATTATGTTCACTCTTTAGGAGTTTATGTGCATCATTTAGAAGTAAGTAAAGTATTAGGAAGAGATGGCAATAAAGAATTTCTTATGCATATAAGAAAAGAGCCTATACAAAAAGTGTTTCTTTATAAACAAATTGTGCAAGAGAAGATAAATAAGAGGTGAGAGAGATGTTGACGCAAATTTATGTGAAAAATTTTGTTTTAATCGATGCGATAACCTTATCTTTTGATGCAGGCATGTCTGCTTTTATAGGGGAAACTGGTGCTGGAAAGTCTTTATTAATCGATGCCCTTGGTATTTTAAAAGGTGATCGAGTTTCCAAAGATATGGTGAAGCAACAAGAAGAAAAAGCAATTATTGAAGGAACTTTTATGTTACCTACAACACACAAAACTTATCAAAAATTAAAAGAAGATGGCTATGATTTAGAAGAAGATGTTTTGATTATTACCCGTGAATTCACTAAAGATGGGAAAAGTATATCTCGTATTAATCATAGACAAACAACCTTAGCTTATATCAAAGAAATTGTAAGCTCTCTTATTGATATTCACTCTCAACACGATACACAATATTTATTAAATGCTCGCTATCATTTGCCACTTTTAGATGCTTATTGCGATCAAGCAGAGCTTATCAATGAGGTTAGTTCCTTATATCATGCATATAAGCAAGCTAAAAACAAACTAGATCATATATTACAACAAGAATATAAAGAAGATGATTTAGATTTTTTTACATTCCAATTAAATGAGATTGATGACGCCAATATCCAAGAACATGAATTGGAAGAATTAGAAGAATTGCATAAAAACATGTTAGCATATGAAAAAAGAAGTAGTAGATTATTAGAAGCTATTGAATTATTAGATGGATCCCAAGGGAAATATGCACATTTATACAATGCATATCGTGAAATTGATAAAATTGCCGATGATGATCAAACATTAATCGCTATCAAAGAGGCTTTACTTGATACTTATTATGTTGTAGAAGAAAAAGTATCGGATATCCGTAAGTATCTTGCTCATATGGAATTTGATGAAAAACAATTGCAAGTGATACAAGAGCGAATTTTTTATATTCATAAATTGTATCGAAAATATGGAAATAGTTATGAGCAACTACAGTGCAAACGTAAGGAAATCGAACAAAAAATTGATGAGATTCTTCATCGTAGCGATGTGATTGCGAAGCAGGAAAAAGAGGTAGAGAAGACTTATCAGCTGTTTAAACAAAAAGCTGATAAACTTCATATAATCCGTAGTGAAAAAGCAAAACTTTTAGAACAAGAAATTGTGCATCAACTACAAGATCTCCATTTATCAAATGCACAATTTCATATACAAATAGAAGAAAGTGATGCGAATAAATACGGTCTTGATAAAGTGGAATTTTTAATTAGTATGAATAAAGGAGAACCGCTAAGATCCTTACAAAAAGTAGCTTCTGGAGGAGAATTGTCCCGTTTAATGCTAGGACTTAAAACAATCTTTTCGACGTTACAAGGAATTCAAACGATTATTTTTGATGAAATTGATACGGGAGTTAGTGGAAGAGTTGCTTTTTCTATTGGAAAGAAAATGCAAATGCTATCTGCAAAGACACAAGTTTTTTGTGTGACGCACTTAGCTCAAGTTGCAGCTTGTGCACATCATCATTATTTAGTAAAAAAAGAGCAAAAAGAACATACAACAACGACTAATATTCAGTTATTAGATGAAAAAGAGCTTATTTTACAATTAGCAAGTATCGCTTCTGATTCTCATTCAGAATCAGCACAATGTGCAGCTAAAGAATTGTATGAAAAAGCGCACGATAATTCTTTTAATTAGTAATTATTACTATTTTATTGTGCCTCTTAAGGGGAATACTATCTTCTAGGAGGTGAAAGTTTGAAAAAATTATATATTTTAGCAGTGCTTCTATGTTCCTTCTTTGCATATTCTTTCCCTGTATTTGCAAATGAAGAGCTTATTATTGGTGGAGATAGCATTGGTATTCAAGTTGGATACGATGGTGTATTAATTACGGGTACATATACGATCACGATAGATAATGCGTTATATGATCCAAGTACTGTTGTGCAACAAGGTGATATTATTAAAGAGGTTGATGGAAAAGCTATTCAAAATTTAAGTGAATTGTATGAGGCCATCAATAGCTATCAAAACCAATCAAATGAAATTCCTATTCGTATTGAAAGAAAAGGGAATATCATGGATGTAACCTTAAAAACAGTATACGATAGCTCTACTAGTACTTATAAAAGTGGACTCTATGTCAAGGATAAAATTATGGGGGTAGGAACATTAACCTATTACAATCCTTCCAATCAAACATATGGTGCTTTAGGTCATGAAATTATTGATACCGATTTAAAACAAATTGCCCAAATCTATGAAGGGATGCTTTATCCTTCTTCTGTGACATCTATTACCAAAGCACAAGAGTCAATTGCTGGAGAAAAGCATGCGACTATTGACTTTTCAACAGAAATAGGAAATATTATGAAAAATACGAATATTGGAATTTATGGGCATTATTATGATACTCCTTCCCAAAATTTAAAAATGGAATGGGCGAATAAAGAAGAAGTACAAGAAGGTCCAGCTACTATTTATACGACTCTTCAAGGTTCTCAAATTGAAGAATTTCATATTCAGATTACAAAAGTTCATAAACAGCAACAATCTTCAGTTAAGGGAATTGAGTTTGAAATTGTAGATGAAGCGCTATTAGCCAAAACAAATGGAATTATTCAAGGGATGAGTGGATCACCGATTGTTCAAAATAACAAAATTATCGGTGCTGTAACACATGTGATTACTTCTAAGCCTTCTACTGGATATGGAGTGTTTATTGAGTGGATGTTGCAGGAATCAGATAGTGTAGAATAATCGACCTTTTTTGACCACGAGTACCAAAAATTGCACAAAACGACACTAAAAAGTCGTTTTTTTCTTATTTTAAAGAGGAATTCACAAAAAATATTATGCAATTCGACATATTTCGATTATATTCTTTTTTTGAATGAGTATAATTAAATTTGTGGAGGAGAAAAATATGAAAGACAATTTAAATGTTTATATTGTAGATGATAGTATCGAAATGATTCAAACAATGAAAAATGAATTACATAAAGTCCAACGATATACAATTATGGGAAATGCAACAAATGGGGAACAATGTATTTTGGAATTACGTAATAAACATGTTGATATTTTAATTTTAGACTTAATTATGCCAAAAAAAGATGGAATTGCTGTTTTAAAAGAAATGAAAGAAAACAATATTCATGCTGATCATATTATATGTACAACACCATTTATTAACGAACTAATTGTATCGCAAATTCAAGAGTTCAAAGTTGACTATCTTATGATGAAACCTTTTGAAATTTCACAATTAGTAGATAAGCTTGATACAATTTGTGCTACAACGATGAAAACAAGTATAGAAGGAAGTATGATCAATCTTAATTTGAATATGCAAGAAAAAGAAAGAATTTTAAAATTAGAATTAGAAAGTGAAATTACAAGTTTATTACATGAAATAGGAATTCCAGCTCATATTAAAGGCTATATGTATTTAAGAACAGCTATTTTGGAAACATATTTAAACGTTGATTTTCTTGGTCAAATCACAAAAGTATTATATCCAGAAATAGCCAAAAAATATGTGACGACTTCTTCTCGTGTAGAGCGAGCAATACGTCACGCTATAGAAGTGGCATGGAATCGTGGGAATATCGATGCCATCGATGATATTTTTGGTTATACTATTTCTGCTAGCAAAGCCAAACCAACAAATTCAGAATTTATTGCGATGATTTCCGATAAATTAAGATTGGAACATCGTCTTAAAAAGAAAACGAATATGGTGAAAAGCTTTCGTTAGACGTTTTGCTTATTTTCCTTTATAATATAGGAGGATATAAAGGAGAAGTGTGTAAATGGCTAAAGTAATCTTTCATATTGATTTAAATGCTTTTTTTGCGAATGCAGAAGTTTTAAAAAATTCGGCGTTAGAAGGACAGCCGGTAGCAGTAGCAAATTTACATAAACGAAGTGTAGTAACAACAGCAAGCTATGAGGCACGTGCTTTTGGAGTAAAAAGTGCAATGCCTATTCATGAGGCGCTTCATAAATGTCCTCAGCTTGTTGTTGTAAATGGAGATTACCATTGGTATAAAGAATTAAGTAAGCGTTTTTTTCAATTTATCAAAACATTAACACCTTATGTAGAACCAGCGAGTATTGATGAATGCTATGTCGATGTAAGCGAACTTATCAAAAGTTATCAAAGACCATTAGACTTAGCATGGTACATACAAAAAGAAGTTTTAAATAAAGTAGGATTACCATGTAGTATAGGGATTGCTTCCAATAAATTTTTAGCAAAAATGGCGAGTGATATGCGTAAGCCAATGGGGATTACAGTACTTCGAAAGCAAGAAATCCCTCGAAAATTATGGCCACTACCCATTTCTGATATGGTAGGCATTGGAAAAAAATCTTCTGCTTTGCTTATTAAAAATGATATTTGTACGATTTATGATTTAGCCGATCCAAAAAACGAAGATAAAATTATTGCTTTGCTTGGAAAAGCTTCTTATACAGCTATTCAAAATGCTAGAGGAAATGATTCAAGTGAATTATCTTATAATCATAGTGTACAATCTATATCACAATCAACAACGCTAGATACAGATATAACAGAATATGAGGAAATTCATACTGTATTCAAACAATTAGCAAATGCACTTTCTAAACGTGCTATTAAAGAAGATTTGAGTGGATCATTAATTACGATTTCTATTCGATACCACGATTTTTCTAATGTTGTTCGTTCACATACCATGGATGTAGCGACAAATGATGTCAATATTATTTTAGAAAATGCTCTCTTATTATTTGATCGTCATTATCGTGGGGATCCTATACGCCATTTAGGGATTGGATTAGGATCTTTGTATTCAAAATCAAAAACAATTACGCAATTAGATATTTTTAAATTGCCAGAAAATCCTATATCTGTACCAATTCTTGAAGAGCTTAATAAAAATGTTCTTGGGACAAAGCTTATGAAAGCAAGTGATTTGTTAAAGAAAAATTCAAAGGAAAATGTCGAACATTAATATGTTCAATATTTTCCTTTTTTTCATATACTTTAACGATGTGAAGATATGAAAAGAAAACGCTTATATCGAGGATTTATTAGAAAATATAAAAATGTTTATTTATTTATACTTATTTTAGTAGCTGCAGGTTTTTGCATGGGAATTTTTTTATCAAATTATATTGATATGAATGATACTACTCATTTATCAAACTATTTAACAACAGTAAATGAAGGAGTAGATAAATATGCATATTTTGTAAATCAATTCTTTTTAGGCATTTTGTTTGTTATTTTTGTATTTCTGCTAGGGACAAGTATTGTTGGTATTCCTATCGTATCATTTATTGCTTTTACAAAAGGAATTCAAATAGGCTTTTCTTGTGCCTTATTTGTCTATACATATCAATTAAAAGGAATTATCGGTATTGTATTAACATTATTACCTCAAGTTCTATTTGATTTATTAGCAACATTTCTTATATCAGCATGTGCTATACAATTATCGATGTATATTATTTATAGTTGTACTAATAGAGAAAAATTAGATTTAAAAAAATTATGCAATAGTGTTCTTAATGATATTTTTATTTCTTTTATCTTTGTATTAATCGCATCTTATGTGAAAGCAACTGTAGTCATT
>CAMWMY010000064.1 GCA_947175465.1 uncultured Erysipelotrichaceae bacterium
GCATATAAATACTCCTTGTTTTTTACTGCTAAACAAAATTGATCTTCTTTCTAAAGAAGAACTTTTAAAACTTTTAGAGGAATGGAGTTCTCGTCATCATTTTCAAGAAATCATTCCTATTTCCGCTTTTGAAAAAAAGAATCTTCCTCGTCTTTTCGACGTATTAAAGAAATATTTACCAGAAGGTCCTAAATATTTTCCTGATGAAATGATTAGTGATCATGGAGAACAATTTCAAATGAGTGAACTTATTCGTGAAAAAGTGCTGTATAAAACAGAAGAAGAAGTGCCACATTCAATTGCTGTTGTGATTGAACAAAAAGAAGAAGAAGATGAAGAAAAAGTGCATATTCATGCGATGATTATTGTAGAAAGAATGTCACAAAAAGGAATTTTAATCGGAAAGCAAGGAGCTATGATTCGTGATATTCGTATCGCATCTCAAAGAGAATTAAAAAAGATGCTAGGGAAAAAAGTAGAGCTTGAGCTTTTTGTACGAGTTGAGAAAAACTGGCGTAATCGTACAAATAAATTACAACAATTAGGCTATCACGAAATTGAGCGCTTATGATCAAAAAAGTAGAAGGAATCGTTCTAAATACAAGAGATTATCGAGAACATGATATGATTGTTCGCATTCTTACTAAAGAAGATGGAAAACAAACTTTTGTAGTACGAGGCGTAAAAAAGGTGAAAAGTAAACAATTGGCAAGTGCCCAAATTTTTACACATGCCCATTTTCATTTTTCTTATCATAAAGGACAAACAATGCATACTCTTACAAATGCTGATATACTACAAACCCATCCTATTTTAAGAAATGATCTTTTAAAGCAGACGCTAGCAACTTTTTTTTGCGAAGTCTGTGAAACAATAGAAGAGGAGCAAGTAGGTGAGATGTTTCATCTTCTAGTGGAGGCTTTTACTTTTTTAGAAGCAAGTGAGCAGCCTTATGCTGTTGCGTCTCTTTTTATGAGTTGTATTTTAAAAATGCAAGGAATGCAGCCCTATGTTGATGGCTGTGTACGTTGTCATTGTAAACAAGGGATTTGTTCGATTTCATGGAAAGAAGGAGGCTTTCTTTGTCAAGATTGTTATCATGTTTCTATGGGGAAGTGCTATGATAAGGAAGAGCTTACCTTATTTCGTCTTATGAGCAAAGCGCAGATGGAGCATTTTTTGACTTTAGAATCTTATACTCATTGGAGTTATGAGCATTTTCTATTGCACTATCATTTTTTTGAATATTATAGTGGTGTTACGATAAAAAGTATGAAGTTTTTACAATGTTTACAATCAATGAATTCCTCTTAAAGAAGGAAAAAGAAAAGGGATTTCTTTGTGAAAATCAATTTATTAAATTCCTTACATTATTTCATTGACATCGTTTTTAAAAAAGTGTATATATTATAGTGTATCTTTATAACTAAAATGAGTAGCATCGAAAGATGCTCGTTTTATGAAAGGAGCAATATTGTGAACGAAAAGTTATTTGAAACAGTTGTTGCACATGCAAAAAACAGCGGTTTTGTATATCAAGGCTCTGAAATCTATGGTGGTTTAAGTAATACTTGGGATTTTGGTCCCTTAGGTGTAGAATTAAAAGAAAATATTAAAAAGGCATGGTGGCGTAAATTTATCCAAGAAAGTCCTTATAATGTAGGAATTCAATCAGCAATTTTAATGAATCCACAAGTATGGGTAGCAAGTGGACATGTTGGAGGATTTTCTGATCCTTTAATGGATTGTAAAGCTTGTAATACAAGACATCGTGCTGATAAATTAATTGAAGATCATTCTCATAATGAAGTAAATCCTAGTGGATGGAGCAATGAACAGATGAAGCAATATATCGAAGAACATAAGATTGCTTGTCCTGATTGCGGGAAACATGATTTTACGGATATTCGTCAGTTTAATTTGATGTTTAAGACATTTCAAGGGGTTGTAGAAGATGCGAAAAGTTCTATTTATTTACGCCCAGAAACAGCGCAAGGAATGTTTGTAAATTTTAAAAATGTTCAAAGAACGATGCGTCGTAAATTGCCTTTTGGAATAGGGCAAATTGGAAAGAGTTTTCGTAATGAAATTACACCAGGAAACTTTATTTTCCGTACACGTGAATTTGAACAGATGGAATTGGAATTTTTTACCAAACCAGGTGATGATTTAAAGTGGTATGAATATTATAAATCTTATTGTATGGATTTTTTAAAGAAGTTAGGAATTCATGAAGAAAATTTACGTTTGCGTGAGCATGCGCAAGATGAATTAAGTCATTATTCAAAAGGAACAAGCGATATCGAGTATAAATTTTCCTTTGGTTGGGGAGAATTATGGGGGATTGCTGATCGAACTGATTTTGATTTACAATGTCATCAAAATGTATCGAAGCAAAGCTTAGAGTACTTTGATCAAGAAAGTGGAGAAAAGTTTTTACCCTATTGTATTGAACCAAGTGTTGGAGTAGAGCGATTAATGCTTGCTCTTATGTGTGATGCTTATGAAGAAGAGGAATTAGAAAAGGATACGCGTATCGTTCTTCGTTTCCATCCTTTTTTAGCACCTATCAAAGCATGTATTATGCCATTATCAAAAAAATTATCAGAAGAAGCAATGGAAATTTTTCATAACCTTTCAGCAATCTGTGCATGTGAATTTGACGATGCAGGTAGTATTGGAAAACGTTATCGTCGTCAAGATGCGATTGGGACACCATTTTGCGTAACAGTTGATTTTGAAACGGCAAATGATCAATGTGTAACCATACGTCATCGTGATACAATGGAACAAGAGCGTATTGCGATCAAAGATCTTAGTGCATATATTGAAGAAAAGATAAAATTATAATTAACTGAGGTGGTTATTTGGCACGTCTAAGTGATAAGGAGATTAATGAAATTCGTTCTAAGGCGAATATTGTTGAAGTCATTGCTCGTTATATTCCCTTAACGAAAAAGGGCAAGAGCCATGTTTGCACTTGCCCTTTTCATGATGATCATGATCCAAGTATGTCGATTTCTGAAGATAAGCAAATTTATAAATGTTTCGTTTGTGGAGCTGGAGGAAATGTTTTTACTTTTATCCAAAAATTTGAACAAATATCTTTTATCGAAGCAGTATGTAAAGTTGCCGATTTTGTTGGTATGCAAATCGATCATTCCTTTTCACTTCCAGAAAAGAAGGTCGATCCTCATAAGGAAGCCTTATATAAAGTTTGTAAAGATATGATTGAATTTACACATTATCAACTACAGACGATAGAAGCAAAGCCAATGAAAGAGTATTTAATAAAACGAGGGGTTCATGAAGATATCATGCAGCGTTTTGAAATTGGATATAATCCTAAAAAAGATAATGTTTATCAATTTTTACATGCTAAAAAACATTTAGATGAACATATTTTAGAAGCTGGGGTTGCCCGTATGTCTTCTATTGGAATGAAGGATGTATTTACGCATCGAATAACAATTCCTATTCATGATGCTCAGGGAAATCCTGTAGGATTTACTGCACGAAGAATTGAAGATAATGAAGAAGCCAAATATATTAATACACAAGATACGCTTATCTATCATAAAGGACAGTTAATTTTTAACTATCATCGGGCAAAGGCAATTGCTAAAAAAGAGAATCGCATTTATATTGTAGAAGGAGCTATGGATGTGTTAGCCTTTGAAAAAGTAGGGTTATCCAATAGTGTGGCAATGCTTGGAACTGCTTGTACCAAAGAGCAACTCATACTCTTAAAGCAATTAAGTGTACCTATTGTTCTTTGTTATGATGGAGATAAAGCTGGAAGGAATGCCACTTATAAGTTTGGAAAATTAGCAAGTGAGCATCGAGTTGCATTTGAAGTTGTAAAAAATACATATGAATTAGATCCTGATGAAATTATCGATATGTATGGAAAAGATGAATTAAGAAATGTTGTTAATTCAACGATTTCTTGGTTAGATTTTCTATTTGTTTATTTGAATGAAAAATACAATTTAGATAATTATTCACAAAGAAAAGAATTTGCTTTAGAAATGGCACAGCATATTGAAACATTGCAGGAAGATTTTGAAAAGCATAGTTATTATATTCGTTTGGCACAATTAACGGGCTTTGATATGAAGCAGGAAGTATCAACTCCTGTGAAAAAGGAAAGCTCTCATTATACAAAAAGAACATTTTTAAAAATGCCAAAAGCAGGTCAATATGTAGCAGAGCAAGAAATTATATCACAAATGTTAAATGGCATAGCTGCTAGTAATTATTTTAAAAATGAATTAGGTTTTTTTAAAAATGATCTTTGTAATAAACTAGCGATGTATATTGTCGATTATTATCGTCACCATGCATCGATGGATATTGCTAATTTACTTGATAAAATAAAAGAAGAACCTGTCAAACAATTGCTTTTAGATATTAGCAACTGGGAGCTTGCATTGGAAGATGTCCGCATGGATGTTTTAGAAGATGCTGTAAGAAAAGTAAAAGCCTGTCTTTTAGATGATAAGATTCAGTCTTTGAATGAAGAGATTAAGCAAATGGCAGATCCGATTGCAAAAGCTGCCTTAGCTGATAAAAAAAATAAATTAATTCTTAATCGAAGAAGCTTATTGCATAAGGAGGGGAATGATAATGAGCCAAAATAAGGGTAACAGAAAGAGAGAACAAATTATGCAGGGATATAAAACATTAGATGATATTAAAGAAGAATTACAAGAATTTTATACGCTTAATCATTATTTGTATCAAAAAGATATTTTAGAAGCTGTTGATCATTTAGATATGAGCGATAAAGATTTTGATGAGTTATTTCAATGGTTTCAAGAACATGATATTAAAGTTAGTGATGATGACGATGTTATTATCGAAGAGGGAGATGTTTTAGAGGGGGATGATGAAGATATCGACTTTATCGAAGATGATAGTGATGAAGATATTCAATTAAATAATATAGCTAGAGATATTGAGTCTTTAGAACAATCATTTGCTAATACAAGTCATACGAAAATAAATGATCCTGTTAAGATGTATTTAAAAGAGATCGGAAGAGTTGATTTATTAGATCCTAATGATGAGCCTGAAATCGCAAGGAGAATACAAGAAGGGGATGAAGAGGCAAAAAGAAAATTAATTGCTGCAAACCTTCGTTTAGTAGTATCAATTGCGAAGAAGTATGTAGGACGGGGAATGCTCTTTTTGGATTTGATTCAAGAAGGAAACATGGGGCTTGTCAAAGCTGTAGAAAAGTTTGACTACACAAAAGGATTTAAATTTTCAACTTATGCAACTTGGTGGATACGTCAAGCGATCACAAGAGCGATTGCAGATCAAGCAAGAACGATTCGTATTCCTGTACATATGGTAGAAACGATTAATAAATTGACGAGAATCCAACGCCAATTAGTACAAGACTTGGGAAGAGATCCAACTGCAGAAGAAATTGCGAATAAAATGGAAAATATTTCTCCAGAAAAAGTACGGGAAATTCAAAAAATTGCGTTAGAACCGGTTTCTTTAGAAACACCAATTGGGGAAGAAGATGATTCGCATTTAGGTGATTTTATTGAAGATAAAGAAGCTTTATCTCCAGATGAATACGCTAATAACCAATTATTAAAAGATGAAATTAATATGGTGTTACAAGGGTTAACAGAAAGAGAAGAAAAAGTATTACGTTTACGCTTTGGACTATATGATGGTAGAACAAGAACTTTGGAAGAAGTTGGAAAAGAATTTAATGTAACACGTGAGCGTATTCGACAAATTGAAGCAAAAGCTTTACGTAAATTAAAACATCCAACACGCTCTAAAAGATTAAAAGACTTTGTGGATAAACCTTAATATGAAACTTAGCAAACGATTAGAAGCTATTTTTCAGATGGTTCCGAAAGGAAGCATTGTCGCAGATATTGGATGTGATCATGGTTTTTTACCGATTACTTTAGTACAAGAAAAGATATGTTCGAAAGCTTATGCCTGTGATTTACGTGAAAAACCTTTACATAAAGCAGTAGAAATGATTGAAAAATGCCAGTTACAAGAGCAAGTCATTCCTTTGTTACGCAATGGAATTGACAATCTTCCAGATGATGTAGATACGATTGTTATTGCTGGTATGGGGTTTGAGACGATTAAAATGATTTTAGAAAATAATCTTTCAATACTATCAAAATACAAGCGATGGATTATACAATCAAATACAGATGTTGAGCAATTACGTTATTGGTTATATCAACATAATGGTTTTATTTTAGATGAAGATATTGTGTATGAAGGGCATTATTATCAAATTCTTTCTTTCTCTTTTGATGAAGGAAAAAAATTAACAGAAGATGATTGTTTATTTGGGATAAATTTATATCAACATCCTTTATTTAAACCTATGTGGAAATATCATTTAGATAAGCTTCATCATATATTAGAACAAATTCCTAAGACCAATAAAAGCTATGAGGAAATACATAATTATAAAAAACGTATAGAAGAAATATTATAAAAGTAAAATAGGCTGTTGAAATAGTTTCAACAGCCTATTCCTAAATTCAATTTTAAAGTGGCATCACATGGTGCACTTTTTTTATATAGATGAATCCCTAAATTTAAATTTCAAGTGCACCACAAGGTGCGCTTTTTTGTATAGGTGAATTATCATAATAAGTGCAACACAAAAAAAGCTCATAGGTAATACCTGTGTTAAAATGTAAGTGACCAAACTTATT
>CAMWMY010000065.1 GCA_947175465.1 uncultured Erysipelotrichaceae bacterium
AATTATATATTTTCTCAACATTGTTAGTGTCACTAAACACTTGATTAATATTTTGTAAAATCGTTAAATGACTTTCCACATCTGGTGCAGATAATGTTAAAATCATTTTTGCTTCACGTGTAGATGAAAAAAGTACAGGCTTCTTTAATACAACAAGATTACATCCTAACTTTACTGCCCCATCTTCACTTTTCGCATGTGCCAAAATAACATCAGGTGTAATGAACATATAAGGTCCATAAACATGAAGTTGTGAAATAATACTAGAAATGTAATTTTTCGTAATAATACCTTCTTCTAATAATTTTTGACATGAAAAATGAATGGCCTGACGCCAATGAAAAGATTGATTGCTAATAGTAATGTGTGCTTCATCTAAAAAATCCATTAATGAATTTACTTTAGGTTCTAATATAATGGACTGCATTTGATTTAAAGATGATAAATAATTATTTAAATCATTGTATACTTGCTGATATTGATGTTTCGATATATATTCTTTCATAATATTAAACAATGTATCTACATCTGCTAAGCGATTTTGCATCCATGTTTTGCTCATACTCTTTTTTAAAATTTGAATTTTATCGGTATCATTTAAGATAGGATGTACAACGACAACAGGTAAAGTTGTTTTTAAAGGAATCGTAGAGATAATAAAATCACACTTGATTTCTTTCTTTTCATATTCGTTTACAGAAAGTGTATCTATAATTCTGGCATTCGGTAATAAATTGCTAATTTCTCCCTTCAACATATTCCCAGTGGAAACACCATTAGGGCATACAATTAAAATTTCTAACGTTTCTACTCTTGTTTTCATGGCCCGTAAAAAGCCACCAAAATGCAAAGTTAAATAAGCAATTTCTGAATCAGGTATAGGAATCCCTATTTGTAAAGAGATAACTTCTACTGCTTTTTTAGTTATCTCAAATAAAGAAGAATATTGATGTTTAATTTCTTGCATCATAGGATTTCCTAATTGAATACCATATTGATATCGATATAAAGAAGTACGTAGATGAGAAAATATTGTTCTTTCGATTTCTTCAGGATTTTCAAACTCTACACAAGCTACTCTTTTAAATTCGCTAACTAAAATTTTAGCCAATTCCATCGTTTCTTCATCCTCATTATATTGCACAATTTCTTCAGGAATCGATTGTAATCTAGAGCCTAATAAATGAAGTGCAAAATAGCATGTCTCTACTTCCGATAAATCATCAAAATATTCTTGAATCAGACGATATTCTAACGTATGTTTAATCTTCTCTTTAGATATACCGATCACTTCAATCGCCTGTTCATTTTTCTTCATAAGAGGAAGCAAAAGAGCTAAAGCTTCAATAATTCCTTCTACAAAAGTAACATTGAGCTCTTTTTCTATTTTCATTAATATATTTATATTAGCCTTCACTTCTTCTTTTTCAAAAAAGGGAATCACTCCTGATTTCACAAGAGGATATAAAAGATTAATATATAAGAAAAAAACAGCACGAATTTTCATTGGATCTCCTTGAATGACATATCCTTGCTTGATTTTTGTTGTAATCGTTAAGTGATATTCTTCTAATTTTTTCGCAACTTCTTTTAAATCGGTAAAAATAGTATTTCTACTTACGTTAAAATACCTCATCAAATACTCTACAGTCACTCTTTCATTCGCTTGAATAATTAAACAAATCATCACATAAATACGTTCTTCAGGAGAAAAAATATACATCGTTTTTTCCTCTGTTAACATCTTTTTTTCAATATCCCCTTTTTGTATACTAGAAAGGAAAATCCCTTTGTTGCGCTCTATTTCAATAGGTGAAAGATGATGTTCTTTTAACCATTCATTCACTTTAGATAGTGCATAATAAACACTTCTTCTTGAAAGATGAAATGCTTCCATCAATGTATGTATAGATACATATTCATACTGTGTTAGTAAATAATCTAATATTTCTTTACTTCTGGAATCTAGCAACATCTTGATTCTCCTTTCTCTTTTTTCTTAAAACTCGTTTTGAATAACGCGTGCAATGGTTTTACAATCAAGTTTATATTTTTCTAATAACAATTGAGGATCCCCACTTTCACCAAAAGTGTCTTGAACACCAATCATTACTTGTTTACATGGATAGTTTTTTGCTAAAACTTCACTTACAGCACTTCCTAAACCACCGATGATATTATGTTCTTCACAAGTAATAATCACATCATGTGTTTTCGCTAACTTTATAATAAGTTCTTCATCAATTGGTTTAATACTTGCCATATTTACAAGTGTTGGCTTTTCATCTATCATTTGACAGGCTTTATAAGCTTCTTGCACCATAAGACCAGTTGCAATAACCGCTACTTTAGATCCTTGTTGTAAAATATGGCCTTTTCCTAAAGTAAATTGATACTGACTATCATAAATAGTATCGACTTCAAGTCTACCTAATCGTACATAACAAGGATGCTCAATATTCGCTATTGTTTCAATAACAGCTGCTGTTTCATATTGATCACAAGGCTGAATGACGATCATTCCTGGAATACTTCGCATTAAAGCCAAATCTTCGATACATTGATGGGTAGCTCCATCTTCTCCTATGCATATTCCAGCATGGGTTGCACAGATTTTCACATTCATGTGTGGATAAGCAATACTATTTCGAATCTGCTCATAAGCTCTACCTGCTGCAAACATTGCAAAGCTAGAACAAAACACCGTTTTTCCACTTTCGGCTAAGCCTGCTGCCACACTCATCATATTCCCTTCCGCAATTCCCATATTAAAATGCTGTTCAGGACGTACTTTTTGTGCAAGACTTGTTTTGGTAGATCCTGATAAATCAGCATCTAAAACAATAATCTGTTTGTTTTTTTCTACTAATTCAGCTAGCTTTCTTCCATAAGCTTCTCTTGTAGCCATCTTCATTTTAGCACACCTCCAATTCTTTTAAAGCATCTATACATTGTTCTGCAGATGGAGGAGTTCCATGCCATTTTGCACTATGTTCCATAAAGGATACCCCTTTTCCTTTGATTGTATGTGCAAGAATCATCGTTGGTTTTCCCATAACTCTTTTTTCTTTATGCAATACTTCTTGTAAAGCTTGAACATCATGTCCATCTACCTCAAGAACATGCCAACCAAAAGCTTTAAACTTCTCATCAATCGGTGTTGGGTTCATCACGTTTTGAATAGCTCCATCAATTTGCAATTGGTTGTAATCTACAATAACTGTCAAATTATCTAAATGATAATGTGCAGCTGCCATAGCACCTTCCCAAATTTGTCCTTCTTCACACTCTCCATCACCTACAAGTGCATAGACATGATGAGTATTTTTATCAATCTTATTAGCTAATGCCATTCCAATCGCACAAGACATACCTTGCCCTAAAGATCCCGTACTCATATCCACACCCGTAACTTCATTTTTATTAGGATGTCCTTGAAGGTTGGTATTAATTTTACGATATGTTTTTAACTCTTCTTTAGCTAATAAGCCAGCTTGTGCAAGTGTAGCATATAAAGCTGGTGCAGCATGCCCTTTACTTAAAACAAAACGATCTCTATCTTTCGATGTTATATTATCGGCATGAATATTCATAATATCAAAGTATAGCACTGTTAGAATATCCGTTGCAGATAAAGAACCTCCTGGATGTCCTGATTTCGCTTCACTTATCATCTGAATAATATTTTTACGAATTTCATTCGCATGCCATTTAATTTCACTAGCTTGCATACTTACCCTCCTTTCTTTTGCATATTTTTATAAAAGTTTTGTTTGTAATTTTGCTTTTAATTCTTCCATATCAAGAATATTATCTAAAATAATTTTGTTTTCTAATTCTCCTGCACTCGCTTCCAAATCTTTACCGATTACAAATAAATCAGCAGCTCCATTTACAGCAGACGATAAAGAAGAATGTTGGACATCAATTCCTGAAAAGCCTAATTCCTTCACTGCCTTTTCAACATTCATACGAACTAATAAACTAGATCCTAACCCTGATCCACAACAACACATAATACTTTTTACTGACATTTTCATGTTCCTCCTTTTATGATTTTTGTTTTTTAGGTGCAATATAATGATAAATAATAGGGATTAAAAATAATACAATCGCTATAATAAGTAAAATATTCCCTTGTACAAACTGTGCTAAATTTCCTAATAAGATTCCTGCAACAGAGAAATCGGCATCTGAAAATGTACTATTAGCAAAGTTTAAAGATCCCATTACTGGCATACAAATCGCTGGTAAAAAAGTAATCAATAATCCATGTAGAAAAGATCCGATAACACATCCTTTTAATCCACCCTCTGCATTGGCAAATACTCCAGCCGTTGCCCCACAAAAGAAGTGAGGAATAACACCTGGTAAAATAAGAACGATCGAAATTCCAATCCCATTCATAACACCAAGTAAGAATAATCCGATAATTCCACCTAAGAAAGAAACTAAGAATCCAATTAAAACCGCATTTGGTGCAGATGGAAAAATAATAGGACAATCAAGAGCAGGTTTTGCATTAGGAACTAACTTTTCTGCAATTCCTTTAAATGCTGGAACAACTTCTCCAATAATTAAACGAACCCCTGATAAAATAATGAAGACTCCTCCTGCAAAGTTAAGCCCACGTATAAGAGCTCCAACAATCCAATGTGTTTTTGTATCTCCTGATGTAAACATAGCGGCTATCGTCGCATCATTCATTCCACCTTTGGCCATTGCAACAGCTGTTACAATAAGGAAGAAAATAACCATCGTTAATCCAATCGCAACTGTTGTATCTCTTAGAAAGCTAATTCTTTGAGGAAATTTAATATCTTCTGTAGATTTAATTTGTTCTTTCTTTCCTTTAACTAAACGACCAATTTGTCCTGCAAACCAATAACCAACTCCTCCAAAGTGTCCTAAGGCTATCGTATCTGTTTTCATTACTTTTTTCATTGTAGGCATACAAATGGCAGGTGATAAAACCATGATAAGTCCTAAAAGCAGCCCTCCTGCTATAATTAAAGAAATACCTGTTAAACCACCAACATTTAATAAAACTGCAAGCATACAAGCCATGTATAAAGTAACATGCCCTGATAAGAAAATATAATTTAAACGTGAGAAACGAGCAATGATGATATTAGCAATCATCCCTACACACATGATCAGTGCCGTTTCAACAGCAAACTTCTCTAACCCAAGAGAAACGATCGCTTCATTATTAGGAACAACCCCTTGTACCCCAAAAGCATAGTTAAATAATGTCCCAAAATCATTAAGCGATCCTGTCTGTAAGAAACTAGCACCAGCTGTTAAAACTAGAAAACCAACAATGGTTTTTACTGTTCCTTTCACAATTTCTTCAATTGGCTTTTTTTGTAAGATTAACCCAATCAAAGCAACGAGCCCTACAAGAATTGCAGGTGTCGATAATATATTCAGTATAATATCTAAAATTTCCATTTCTTCTATCCCTCCATATCTACTTCTAAAAATTTATCGTATATTTCTTCGATATTATTTAATGCACAAATATCTTGAATCTTTGTTTGATCCATAAAGATTTTAGCTAGTTTACTTAAGGTATCCATATGAGATTCGCTATCTTCTGCAGCTAATACAATAAGTAATTTAGCACTCTTAGTATCTGAAAAATGTATTGTATTTTTCGCAACAGTTACAGCTAACTGTTTAGCAATCACTCCTTGATCACTTCTTGCATGAAGAAAAGCTAAATCTTTTGCGATAACGTAATAAGGTCCCATTTCTAAAGTATTATGAATAATTTCTTCTACATATCTAGTCTCTACATAACCAGTATCAATTAGAGGTTGTACTGCGTATTGAATAGCTTCTTTCCAAGGCAATGGTTCTTCTAATATACGTATATTTTCTTTTTTCAACATGTTTTTTATCATCTTGCCACCTCCCTTTTCCTTTACACCTTAAGTATATAATCGTTTGTAAAGATAAAGTAGTCCAAGAAGTGTCTTTCTATTGTGCAAACTTTTAAACAGAGTATTTTTACTATTTCATACAATAAAAAAGTAGTCGTGTGACTACTTAGGTATATTTTGTTTCACTAACACTAAAAGATAAAGATCCCTTATAGCTTAATCATTTCGTTACAACCTTCTATTTGATAATATATATTAGTAGTTTTTTTATAAATTATTAAATATTCATAATTCATTGAGCTGACTGGCTTATTATTTACACTAGATGTTTTTTTAGGTATCCTTTTACATGGTATTTCTCGCTCTATAAATTCTTCTTCTTTAAAACCATGATTATTTAAAAAAGCTTGTGTAATATCCGTCAAATTTATATTAACCCCATCCACTGTTCTATTTCCTAAAGTCATTACAATATACTCATTAGTTACTCTAGTTAATTCTTTTAAAAATAAAAAATAATCATTAAAAAACTTTTCAACTTTTTTTATTTTTTTATCAGATATTCTTGTAATATATGGATCTATTAAATCTTTTTCAAATTTATTAAAATTAATCTCTCTTAATCTTCCTCCTAAACTTCTAGAATCTATAACTGAAAAATTACTTAACTCCCACCCATCTAATTCTAAATCATTTCTATCAATCCAAAGTAAAGTTAATATAGAAAATTGTCCGTATGTAACGGTTGTTGCATTATCCCCATATGGAGGAGAAGTTATAGATATATCTATAGTAT
>CAMWMY010000066.1 GCA_947175465.1 uncultured Erysipelotrichaceae bacterium
GTTCTTGCTTCATCTACCCGATAAAAGCGATCAAAAATTTTCGTTTGTTCCTCTTTAGCAATTCCTTCCCCATCATCATGAATAGAAAAAATATAAAAAGGACCTTCTACATATGTTTCAATGCAAATTTCATTTCCTCCATGTTTCATTCCATTCATCAATAAATTCATTCCTACTTGCCGTATACGAATGGGATCACAAAAGACGAACTCATCTGTATGAAAAGATGTTTTTAAAGAAACATTATAAGAATCTGCTATTTCTTTTAAAGAGGTTATGCAATCTTTTAAAAGAAGAGAAATATCTACTTTCGAGCGATGTAACAATGGATCAGCAATCGATAAGCGTGAAAGATCTAGCATATCTTTTACCATCTGTTCTAGACGACATGTTTCCTGTTCCATTTGATTTAAAAATTCTTTTTGTGTTTCAATATCATCAAAATCATCCCGATTTAAAATTTCTAACATTCCTTTAATAACAGCAATTGGTGTTTTTAACTCATGAGAAACATCAGCGATAAAACGCTTTTGCATTTTCTCCCCTTCTAAAGCTTTTGTTAAATCTTGAAACATAATAAAACATCCAATAAATTTAGCTTTCGATAATACAGGAATACTAATTGCTTGAAATTCAGCTTCTTCAATGCAAATTCTTTCTTCTAATTTCTTCTCTAAAATAAAAGCATCTTTCAAAAATTGTTGTACTTCTTGAGGTAAGCCATTATGTAAATACGTAGCATTTTGATACATCTTATTTTGTGCAAAGGTAGTTAAATGCTTATTATAAATAACAATAGCTCCTTTTTCATCCATTAATAACATAGGAAATGGAATACTGGATACAACTGTCATAAGTTGTTTATTTTTAAGATTAGCATCTTTATTTTTAATATTAATAGTATTTAAAAGCTCATTATTTTCAATTCTATTTTGAAGTTTATGATGTTGATCATAAACATACCAAATATAAGTAAAAGCTAACACCATGAAAATAATTAATATATAGGGATTTAAAGAAAAGAGAAATTGTATAAGAAGCATGATAACTAAGACAAGAAAACCTACATAAAATTTATACATGTTCTTTATGCTCCATAATATATCCAATTCCTCTTGAAGATTTAATGTGCAAATCACTTCCTTCTAATTTAGATCGAAGTTTAAAAACATGCACATCGACAATACGTGTATCCCCATCATAATCAAAGCCCCAAATTTCATTTAATATCGTATCACGAGATAAAACAATTCCTTGATTTTTTACAAAGTACTCAAGCAAGTCAAATTCTTTTTTTGTTACATTAATAACTTGATCAAGAATACTTGCCTCTCTTCGTTTTTTATCAATCTGTAAATTTCCTAAAGTGACAATTGCGGTATCCATTTTTTTATGTCTTCTCAAATGAGCATGAATACGTGCTAGTAACTCCCTTGAAGAAAAAGGCTTGCTCATATAGTCATCAACCCCTTGTTCAAAAGCATATAAAACATCGGTTTCATCATCACGTGCTGTTAACATAATCATAATACTATCGATGGCTTGTTCGCGTAATGTTTTTACTAATTCTACACCACTTATATGAGGAAGCATCCAATCGATAATCATCACATCAAATTTCTGATTGAAAGCTTCATGCAAAGCACTTTTTCCATCTTCACATATTACAACTTCATGATCTTCTTTTTTTAAATCATACGTTATAATTTTAGCTATATTTTTTTCATCTTCTACTAATAATATTTTAGCCATGCTTACTCTCCTCTTGTTCATAACGCTCAATAATTTTTTGGACTAAAGGATTTCTTACAACATCTAAAGAAGTTAGCTCTACAAATGAAATTCCTGGAATCCCTTCTAATAATTGTTTTGCATTTAATAAACCTGAATCTTTTTTATGTATTAAATCAATTTGTGTAATATCTCCTGTAATCACAATTCTTGAATGGAATCCCATTCTTGTTAAAAACATCTTCATTTGTGCTTGCGTTGTATTTTGTGCTTCATCCAAAATGATAAAAGCTTGATTTAACGTTCTTCCTCGCATATAAGCAAGCGGGGCAATCTCAATAATTTCTTTTTCCATAAATTTCTCAACGGTTTCAGCTCCAAGAACTTCATATAAGGCATCATATAATGGACGTAAATAAGGATCAACTTTTTCTTTTAAATCCCCTGGTAAAAAACCTAAACTTTCCCCTGCTTCAACAGCGGGACGTGTTAAAATAATTTTTTGAATTTCCCCTTTTTTCAATAAAGAGGCAGCATACACAACAGCTAAGTATGTTTTCCCTGTTCCTGCCACCCCAGTCGCAAACACAATTTCACTATTTTTCATACATTTATATAAATATCTTTGCCCAATTGTTTTTGGATATATGCGCTTTCCTTGCACAGTCTTACCAATCGCTTCTTGATAAGTTGCTGATAATTGATCTAGCTTTTGTAGTTTAGCTAATTTACAAGCATAAATCACATCACGTTGTGTAACTTCTATTTTTTGGGTAATCATTTCTAATAAAGCATTCACAACAGAAGAAATATTTTTTTGTACATTTTCATCTTCACTTAAAAGAAAGATTTGATTATCTCTTACTACAATATCAATATGAAATATATCTCTCAAAATATTGATATGTACATCTTGAGGACCACATAACTTCATAATCTCTTCTATTGTATACTCTTGTAAAGATAAACTAAATTTATTCATACATCAAGCTCCTTTGCTATGGGGTCGTAATATCTTCAAATAAAGTATAGTGAACTTTCATATTTATTTTACCCATATTGTTCGAGAATTGCAAAATATTTTCTTTATAAATTTTTTCATCACTTTTTAACTCTTGACTTACTTGTCTTCTTGCTTCAAAAAGTAATTGAAAAAATTGAAACGCTTCGGGTAGTTCATTCGCTTCCATAGATACTTCTACTTCTTCCCATGTATACGCATATACTTTTCCTTTTACAAAGATCTCCTCATCTACATTCATACTATCTGTTAAAATATTTCTTACAAGAACATCTCCTGCTTTTACATAATCATTAAGTTGGCAATTTTTATTTCCATGTTGCAAATCAAATTTTGCAATAACTCCATCCTTTTGGGCAACTAACTCATTACGAGAAAGAGATTCAATATTTGCAAATTCTTTGGTTGTATAATGAATTTTAAAACGGCTTCCTTCTTTCGTCATCTCCAACCATGCAATATCATTTTCTAATGCTTTTTTTAAATTCATCTTTATTTGTTGAAGGTCTTTGCTATAAAAGGGAGGTGTTAAATTCATTTCTTGTAAAGTTGTCTCAATAAGTTGTGAACTTCCTTGCTTATCTCCCTTAATGTCAATTTCAAAAACCATATTGCTTAATGCATACCAAATTCCAATACTAATAGCAATACTCATAACACGTGCAGGTTGTCTTAAACTTCGAAGAAGAAAACCAAGGACCCCTGTCGTTGTCTTGTATTCGGCTTCTTTCAATATACGATGTATTTCATATCTTTGAAAAAGAGAAGTATAAAAAGTTATTTTATTTTGCTTTTCATATACATCATAAACCATTATATTTCGATGCGAACATAGAGAAAGGAAAGAATACATATCCATCTCAACTTCCCATTTATCTAGTCCTAGTTTTTTCTTCTTTTTCATACTCGAATAGTACTCCTTCCAACTTTCCTTGAATCCATATTTCATATTTACTCATAGCAGCTACATGCAAATGTTGTCCTTTTACTACAAGCACACATGTTTTCATTTGAACTCTAATTTCACAAGAAGTGACATTTTGGATGCCTTGATAATGCTCAATCATAACTTGTTTTTCATCTAATGATATCACCTCTATCACCTCTATACAAAGTACGCTCTTTCTTTTAAAAATATGTTATGAAGAAGCCATATTCTTCTAAATATAAAAAAATGGTGTTGATTTTATCTCAACACCATAGCTTATGAAGATGATTGTTTAATCCGCTGCCGTATCCGTTGGTATTTTTATCCAGAATACTGGCTGTACATAGTAAGAAGATTTTAATCCTGCTGTACTTATTTTTATCGTATTTCCATTTATCCAATACGTAACAGCTACACCATTATTATAAGTGCTAAATCCTCTTAACCAACTACTTGTACTTGGGAAAGAAGATACTGCAAAAGCTTTTCCTGCCGTATATAATCTTGGATCTTCTACTGCACTTTCAAAATCATCAGAGCTCCATAAGAACACTTTATCATTTGACTCTACAATTCCTTGATCACGATCTCGTGTATATATTGTCGTTTCCACAATATTATCTCTTATAATAGCAGTCTGTGTATTTAACCAATCGTTATTTAAATAAGATCTTAAATCCCAATCTTTCCAAGGTATAGTTCTATTTTGTCCTGAAGCATTATCAGAATTAATTTCTAAACTACCAATCTGATTTTTTGCAGATAATAAAGCTTTATCGCCATCTTTGGCCATCACATAATAGTCATTATCACCAATTTTTACGGTTGTTGTACTTTCAGGATCTATATCTGGAATATCTTCGTAACCAAGATTTACAACTTGAATTTCTATGCTACCGATAGCATGGGTAGGATCTTCTTTTGATTTCGCAATAACAGTAAGTTTTCCTCCCTCTCTTTCATCAGAGGCTACATTTAACAATCCACTTGCGGATATTTGTGTATCATTGCTACTTTTTCCAGAAATTTCCCATACTACTTCTTGATTTTCATTTAATTGATCTCCTAAATATACACGAGCTTCAAATTGTTTTGATTTCCCTATTTTTATTTGAGGAATTTCTCCTACAATACTTACTTCTACTTTATTTGCAAGAATAGTACCTATTTGATCTGGCCATGCGTTATTTTCAGATGCTAAGATAATATCATCGCTTGTCCCAAGCATCTCATCAGGGCCCATTGCTTTATAACGGTTTGTTCCTATTTGTAAGAAGAATCTTCCATACTCAGATACTGTATCTAGTTCTGATAAAATATCATAAACATCGTTTATATCGTTATCGTTTCCAATAATTTTATCTTCTCCAGCACATATAAAATTGGATAAACGACCTTCTTCTTCAATTCTTTTATAAACATTGTTTCCAAAATAAACATATTGTTTTTGATCTGCACCTTCTACGATACTTACACCAAGAGGAAGAACGGTTACATCAATACTTGTTGTTACACTTGGCGTTAATTTACTAGTTGCTGTAAGAACATATGTTTGATCTGCCATCGCAGCTGTAGGTCTAAAAGTATTTCCTTTGATCGTATTAGCTAGCGATTCATCATGAATGCTCCACTCAACTTCTTTTTCAGAAGGATCACCAGTTGCATTTTGAACTTTCACATCCACTTCTAATTTCAAACTGCTTCCTGGCACTACAAATTGATGACTTCCATTTTTAGGTGTCATATAAATAACTTTAGGTAAACGATGAGATATCGTATTTAATAATGTTTTTCCATCTTGTGTTATATCCCCATCAAACCCTGTCCAATCTCCTGCCGTTGCAAATTGTCCAGCTGCATGAATTCCATAGTAATAATTATTTTCTGGCACTTTTTCCATTTGAACTCCATTCAATAACAATCCTGTCGTTTCGCCTGGTGCGATTTCTTGTGCCCAATATGCCCATCCATCATTGTCATATACCCAATAAGGACCTATTTTTTGATCACTTGGTAATTGCTTCCATTGTTTCATACTAATTATTTTTGCATGATAATTTAATTTTTTAGCTGTATGTTCTACATCATTGTCTGTTTGTAAACCACCATTTAAAACTTCTTTTTGACTTTGTGTACTTGTGCTTTTCCAATCTACATAATCATCGTAAGGATCTCCCTCATGACGATTTCCATCAAGTCCTTCAATTGTTCCATTCACATCTGCAGTTAAACTCTCATTATCTTTATTAAAAGTTGGCATATAGTACTTATCAATACTTGTATCTTCATTTCCCATTGTCCATGACCAATAATCGTGAAATTCCATAGCCTCTATCGTATTTACTTCATTTTTATGTATATGCCATGTATTTGGATCATTTATATCAGCATCTTTTTTTCCTACAACCTCTACATTTTTATCTGCTTGTGCTGCTGCACCTGTTTTACCAGCATTAGTTCCAATTTCCATATATTCTCTTAACTGGATACGTGCATAAACACTGACACCATCAGAAGGATCCGTAAAATTTTCAACATATATATCTTTATTTTCCCCATTAAAATCATCATGTAATCTAGCACCAGGATTGATTTTTCTTTCAATTTCATTTGTTACAGGTTGCGATATAGCTTGCCAAGCAAAAGTTCCCGTAGCTAATAAAGCAACAGAAGTAATCCCGGCTACAGCTATTGCCCCTAATTTCTTTTTTCTAAAGTACTTCATCACACATGTCCTTTCCTCTCTTATATTACAATTTATAGTATTTAACTATTTCACAAAAAAATTCCTTATTTTTAAATTCCATAACTTATTTTATACATACATAACTCAGTATAAATAAACTCAATTATTAAATAAAATAAGTTTCTTATCGTAAAATATTTATAAATCTTTCTGCTATAGTATCATTAAAATCTATCCTCTTTTTTATGAAACAAACGTATTATAATAC
>CAMWMY010000067.1 GCA_947175465.1 uncultured Erysipelotrichaceae bacterium
ATTAGAAGATGCTATTAAGCAAATTGAAAAGCAATATGGAAAAGGTTCTATTATGAAGCTTGGAGAACGCAGTGCTGTCGATATTGACGCAATTTCTTCAGGATCAATTAAAATCGATGAAGCTCTTGGAATTGGTGGTTATCCAAAAGGGCGTATTATTGAAATTTATGGACCTGAATCAAGTGGGAAAACAACACTTGCTCTTCATGCGATTGCAGAGGTACAAAAAAAAGGTGGAAGAGCTGCCTTTATTGATGCAGAAAATGCTATTGATCCTAATTATGCTAAAAATTTAGGTGTGGATATAGATGAGCTTATTTTATCGCAGCCAGATAGTGGTGAACAAGCTTTAGAAATTACAGAAATGCTTATTAAAAGTGGAGCAATTGACCTTGTCGTTGTCGATTCTGTTGCGGCATTAGTACCACAAGCAGAATTAGATGGAGAGATGGGAGATGCACATGTAGGACTTCAAGCTCGTTTAATGTCAAAAGCGATGCGTAAATTGAGTGGAGTTATGAATAAGAGTGAATGTACAGCTATTTTCATTAACCAGTTAAGAGAAAAAGTAGGAATCATGTTTGGAAATCCTGAAACAACTCCTGGAGGAAGAGCATTAAAATTTTATTCTTCTGTTCGTCTTGATGTTAGAAAAAGTGAAGCTATTAAAAATGGAACCGATATTGTAGGAAATAAAGTAAATGTGAAAATTGTAAAAAATAAGGTTGCTCCTCCATTTAAAGTTGCAGCGATTGAAATTATGTATGGAGAAGGAGTATCTTATGTTGCAGAACTTTTAGATTTATGTGTAGATCATGATATTGTACAAAAAAGTGGAGCTTGGTTCTCTTATAATGGAGAAAAAATGGGACAAGGAAAGGAAGCTGTCAAACAGCTTTTGAAAAATTCAAAAGAACTTGTAGAAGAATTGAGTATTAAATTAAAAGAAAAAATGAACCCTTCACCTGTAGAGGAAGTAAATGAGTAGAAGCCATGAATATTGGCTTTTTTTATTAAAGGTAAAGGAATTTTGATTATTCAATAATAGTTGCGAAATACTGTAAAATTATGTATTATAAAAAGAGGGCTTAAAATGAAAAGCCCTTTTAGAGAGATGAATGGAGGAACCAATATGCATAATAATATGGTTATCGTCTTTTTATCTGGTTTGGCAGGTCTTGCTATAGGATTCATTATCATGATAATTATTTCTAAAGCAGGTTTAAATAGAGATCAGCAAAAAGCAAGTATGCTTTTAAAAGAAGCTGAAACAAAGGCAGATGCTGTTGTTAAGCAAGCTGTATTAGATGGTCGTACACAAGCACATGAATTAAAAATTATTGCAGAAAAAGAAATTAAAGATCGAAAACAAGAAATTACAGACATGGAACATAAATTGTTACGTCGTGAAGATACTTTGAATTTTCGAGATGAAACTTTAATAAGCAAAGAAAAACAATTAGATGTGAAAAGTGCGCAATTGGCTGATAAAATGTCAATGCTAGATGAGAAAGAAAAAATGTTAGAAATGAAGATGGACGATCAAGTAAAAGAACTTGAGCGTATTGCTGCGATGACATCGCAAGAAGCAAAAGAGAAGTTGTTTGCTGTTGTTGAAAAACGTATTGAGCACGAAACGATTGCTTATATTAAGGAACGTGAGGAAGAAGCGAAACGAAGTGCTGATGAAAAAGCAAAAAATATTATGGCTTTAGCTATTCAACGTTTATCACATGAGGAAGCAATAGAGCGAACAGTTTCCGTAGTAAGCCTTCCTAGTGAAGAGATGAAGGGGCGAATTATTGGACGTGAAGGACGTAATATTAAAGCGATTGAACAAGCTACAGGTGTAGATTTAATTATTGATGATACACCAGAAACTATTACGATATCTTGTTTCAATCCTGTACGTCGTGAAATTGCTCGCTTAGCATTAGAGTATTTAATTAAAGATGGGCGTATTCAACCTGGAAGAATTGAAGAAGTAGTTCAAAAAATTAAAAAAGAAATGGATAAAAATATTCTTAAAGTGGGAGAAGATACAGTCTTTAAATTAGGAATTGGAAAAATTGATCAAGATATTGTGAAATTGATAGGTACATTAAAATATCGATATTCTTATGGACAAAATGCATTACAGCATGCGATAGAGGTAGCTAATATTGCCGGTATGCTTGCTGCAGAATTAGGGTTAAATCAAGCTCTTGCTAAAAGAGCTGGATTATTACATGATATTGGAAAAGCACTTGATATTGAAGTTGAAGGAAGTCATGTAGAACTCGGATATAAATTTTGTAAAAAACGCGGAGAGCCTGAAGAAGTATTAAATGCGATTCAATCTCACCATGGTGAAGTTGAGCCATCTTGTTTGACTAGTAACTTAGTTATCGCAGCGGATACTTTGAGTGCTGCTCGTCCTGGAGCTCGTTATGAATCTTTACAAAATTATATTAATCGTTTAGAAGAGTTAGAAAAAATAACGAAATCATTTGATGGAGTTGAATCTTCTTATGCGATTCAAGCAGGTAGAGAAATCCGTGTAATGGTACTTCCTGATAAAGTGGATGATATTAAATGTCATAAGCTTGCAAGAGATATTAAAGAGAAAATTGAAGGAGAGCTTACATATCCTGGGCAAATTAAAGTTACGATTATTCGTGAAACAAGAGTGAATGAAGTAGCAAAATAGAGGAAAATATGAAGATATTATTAATTGGAGATATTGTTGGTGCAATTGGTCGTGAAATGATCATGAAGTATGTACCAATATTAAAAAAAGAACATGCCTTAGATTTGGTCATTGCCAATGGAGAAAACAGTGCTCATGGTAAAGGAATTACAAAGAAAATATATGATAAACTTTTACAAGCAGGAGTAGATGTCATTACAATGGGAAATCACACGTTTTCTAAAAATGATATTTATAATTTTATTGATGAGGCCCAAAGTCTTATTCGCCCTGTGAATATGGAACCAACAGGTTATGGAAAAAGCACTTGCATTGTACATGTAAAAGGAAAAAAGATAGCTGTTTCCAATGTATGTGGAGAAGTTTTTATGTATAATGTGATTGATTCTCCTTTTTTATGCATGGAAGAGATTTTAGAGAATACACAAGCAGATATTCATATTGTTGATTTCCATGGAGAAGCAACAAGTGAGAAAATTGCTTTTACGTATCGTTTTGCTGGAGAAGTACAAGTTGTTGTAGGAACGCATACACATGTACAAACAGCTGATGAAAGAATTGTAAAAGGAACAGCAGCGATTAGTGATCTTGGAATGTGTGGAGCTTATGAAAGTGTTTTAGGAAGAGATGTCAATGAGATTGTTACAAGGTTTACAACAAATGAGAAAACAAAATATACACTAGCAACAGGACCAGGTATTTTTTGTGGAGCTATTGTAACGATTGATGAGCAAACTAATCAAGCAACACATATTGAACGTATTCAAATACGTCCTAAAGAAGTTTAAAGAGAATAAAGTTGCTTATTTTATGGCAACAAAATATATCTTTAAGGCTCATCTACAAGCTCTATGTTTTATATAAGTATAGAAATTGTAGAGTGAATGTTAAGAAATAAAATTGTGAAAATAAAATAGAGTTAGCAATTTCTTTTCTTAAGATTAAAATACTTGCATGTACTTCTTGTTATGTTATAATAAAGAAGTTAAAAAGGAGGAATTGAAAATGCCAGTAACTATAGATAAAGATACTTGCATCGGTTGCGGTGCTTGTGTAGGAGTTTGCCCTGTGGGAGCTTTATCCATGGGAGATGACTCAAAATCACACTGTGATGAAGGAATTTGTATTGATTGTGGGGCATGTGTAGCTTGTTGCCCTGTAGAAGCTATATCACAATAAGACCAAGCATGTGAGCTTGGTTTTTTTAAAAATATAATAAAAAGAAGAGGAAGTTGAGAAAGATGAGGAAGCAACCAGGATGGGCATTACCTAATTTAAAAGAGGCCCAAAAAAGAACAAAAAATGAAGTGTTAATCGAAAAATCAATATTTCAAATCTCTCCTGAAATGAAACAACTTGGTGTTGGTAGAAATTATTATTTACGTACCTATGGTTGCCAAGCAAATGAGCGTGATGGAGAAACGATTGCTGGGATTTTAGAAGCATTACAATTTACACAAGTAGATACACCTGAACAAGCAGATTTTATTTTGCTTAATACGTGTGCTGTCAGAAAAAATGCTGAAGATAAAGTATTAGGTGAATTAGGGTCCTTGAAACGTTTACGCAAGAATAATCCAGATTTATTATTTGGTATGTGTGGTTGTATGGCACAAGAAGAAGAAATTGTGAATACTTTATTAGAAAAATATCCACATGTCGATTTAATTTTTGGTACGCACAATATTCATCGCCTACCAGAATTATTGTATCAAGCAATGATGAGTAGAGAAAAAACGATTGAAGTATTCTCTAAAGAAGGAGAAATCATTGAAAACCTCCCTGTAAAACGTTTTGGATCTCATAAAGCATGGGTTAATATTATGTATGGATGTGATAAGTTTTGTACATATTGTATCGTTCCTTATACAAGAGGTAAAGAGCGTTCTCGTTCAATGGAAGATATTTTAGATGAAATTCGTTCTTTAAAGCAAGAAAATTATAAAGAAGTTACTTTACTTGGGCAAAATGTAAATTCCTATGGAAAAGATTTGCAGTTAGAAGGTGGATTTGCTCGTTTATTAGAAGAAGTAGCAAAAATTGGAATGGAAAGAATTCGTTTTACGACTTCTCACCCATGGGATTTTACAGATGAAATGGTGGATATTATAGCTAAATATGATAATATTATGCCTTTTATTCATTTACCTGTACAATCAGGTGATAATGATATTTTAAAAACGATGGGAAGAAGGTATACGATTGAAGAGTATAAACAACTTTTTGATAAAATTAATCAAAAAGTAAAAAACTGTGCCTTTTCTACAGATATTATTGTTGGTTTTCCAAATGAAACAGAGGAGCAATTTCAACGTACATTGGATATTGTGGATTATTGCCAATATGATAATGCTTTTACGTTTATTTACTCACCACGTGAAGGAACACCAGCAGCACGAATGGAAGATAATGTTCCTTTTGAAGTAAAACAAGAGCGTTTAGCTCGCTTAAATGAAAAAGCAAATTATTATGCACATTTAAAAAATGAAAACTATAGAGGAAAAATCGTTAAAGTTATTGTTGATGGGCCAAGTAAAAAGAATAAAGATGTATTTAGTGGGTATACAGAGACTAATAAGCTAGTAAATTTCACTGCGCAAGATGTTGTGGCAGGGGATATTATCATGGTTGAAATAACCGATGTTAAAACATGGTCATTAAATGGAATACAAGTGAAAAAGTAATGCGTCGCATTGCTTTTTTTATGGAAAGAGGAAAAGAGATGTTTTTTTCTACTAGAAAGTGGTATAATGAGACAGACATAAAAACATTAAAAATGAAAGTGTACATCATAATATAAATAATATAATTGGAGGTAATTTATGGATAAAGTACGTATATTTGCCCTTGGAGGGCTAGATGAAAATGGAAAAAACATGTATGTTGTAGAAGTAAATAAAGCCATTTTCGTTTTTGAAGCTGGATTAAAATATCCAGATACAGAACAATTAGGTGTGGAATTTGTTATTCCTGATTTTTCGTATTTAATTGAGAATAAAGATAGAATTCAAGGGATTTTCATTACTCATGCACATGATGATGTCATTGGAGCTTTGCCTTATTTAATTAAACAAACACAAGCACCAATTTATACAGGAGCTCTTAGTGCGCGTATTTTGCATGATTTATTTAAAAAAGAAGGCATTAAAGATGCGAAGATACATCGTATAAAACGTACCAGTCGTCAAGTGATAGGTGGAGTGAAAGTTCGCACTTTTGCAATGACACATGCTTTTCCTGATAGCTTTGGTATCGCGATTGCAACGGATCATGGATACATTGTTTATACAGGAGAATTTATTGTAGATTATGATATGTTGAAAAAAGAATACTTATGCGATATTAATGAATTAAGTGATATTGGAAATAAAGGTGTTTTATGTTTATTGAGTGAATCACAAGGTGTAGAAAGAGTAGGGCATACAGCACCAAATCATCGTATTACGCATTTAATTGAGCCTTTATTTGAGGAAAATGAAAGTCGTATTTTAATTTCAGCATATGAACAAAGTTTATTCCGTATTATTGAAATCATAGATTTAGCAAAGAAATATAAGAAGAAGATCTTTTTCCACGATAAAGAATTAAGAAAGATGTTGAAACATTTAGATACGATGAAATATTATCATGTTCCAAAAGAACTCATAATTGATACGAAATCTTTTCATAATGATATGGAAGATGTCGTTGTTCTTATTACAGGAAGTGGTAAAAATTTATTTCGCAAGATGTCTAATATAGCTAACCATGACGATCCACTTGTGCATTTTAAAACTAGTGATTCTATTATTGTAGCTTCTCCTGTAGTAAGTGGAACAGAAATTGAAGCGAATAATATGGAAAATGAGATTTATAAAGAGGGAGGAAAAATCTTCTCTTTACATT
>CAMWMY010000068.1 GCA_947175465.1 uncultured Erysipelotrichaceae bacterium
GCAACAAGGGACAATCTGAATCATGTACTCCAATATAGAAATATTTTTATTTAGTTTTCGCAATAATTTCGCTAAAGCTATCTACTTTTAAAGATGCTCCACCAATTAAAGCACCATCAATATCTGGTTCTGCCATATATTCTACAATATTATCAGGTTTTACAGAACCACCGTATTGAATACGTACAATATCTGCTGCTTCTTTTCCAAACATTTTTTCAATTTGATCACGTACGATATGACAGCAGTTTTGTGCAATTTCTTTTGAAGCTGATTTTCCAGTTCCAATTGCCCAAATTGGCTCATATGCAATAACTACGTTTTTCATATCTTCAGCTTGTAATCCAGCAAGACTTCCTGTTAATTGATCACGGATCACTTGTTCACTTTGCCCTGCATCATATTGTGCTTCTGATTCTCCAATACAAACGATTGGTGTCATATTAGCTTGAAGTAAACGTTTTGCTTTTTTACTTACTGTTTCATCTGTTTCTTGGAACATTTGACGACGTTCAGAGTGTCCAATAATACAGTATTTAACACCAATTTCTTCTAACATTGGCACAGAAACTTCTCCTGTGAAAGCTCCTTGATCTTCAAAATGACAATTTTCAGCTGCAATAATCAAGTTTTTAGCAGCTTTTACACTTTCAGCTAATGCTAAAAATGATGTTCCTACTCCATAAGTTGCTCCATCATGGCAAAGAGGATCTACAGCTTTTATAAATTCTTTTGCTTCCGCAACTGTTTTATTCATTTTCCAGTTTCCTACAATGATTGGTTTTCTCATATC
Source organism: uncultured Erysipelotrichaceae bacterium (assembly GCA_947175465.1). Lineage (GTDB taxonomy): Bacteria > Bacillota_I > Bacilli_A > Erysipelotrichales > Erysipelotrichaceae > CAMWMY01. The sequence goes on from CAMWMY010000068.1 coordinate 794, forward strand.
TTTTCTCCTATTTATCCGCAATAACAGCGATACCAGGTAATTCTTTACCTTCCATAAATTCTAAAGAAGCTCCTCCACCTGTCGAAATGTGTGAGAATTTTTCTTTAAATCCTAATTGAATTGCAGCAGCAGCTGAATCTCCACCACCGATAACTGTTGTAGCTCCTGGTAATTCAGAAATTGCTGTACAAACTTCTAATGTTCCTTTTGCAAAAGCTTCCATTTCAAATACACCCATAGGTCCATTCCAAACAACTGTTTTTGCACCTTCTAATTCTTTTTTATACAATTCAATTGATTTTGGTCCAATATCTAATCCCATGTAATCTGCAGGAATATTTTCATTATCTGCAACTACTGTTTTTGCATCAGCTGCAAATGCATCTGCACATACATGGTCAACAGGTAATACTAATTTTCCATTTGCTTTTGCAAGGTATTCTTTTGCAAGTTCTAACTTATCTTCTTCTACAAGTGATTTACCAACAGCATATCCTTGTGCTTTTAAGAATGTATAAGCCATTCCTCCACCAATTAATACTTTATCTGCAATTTTTAATAAATTATCTACTACTGCAATCTTATCAGAAACTTTAGCTCCTCCAATAATTGCAACAAATGGACGCTCAGGTGTTTCTACTGCTGCACCTAACATTTTTACTTCTTTTTCTACTAAAAATCCTAATGCATTTGGTAAAATAGATGCAATCCCTGCTGTAGAAGCATGTGCTCTATGCACAGATCCAAAAGCATCTTCTACAAATAAATCTCCAAGAGATGCCCAGTATTTGCTTAATTCTGGATCGTTTTTGCTTTCTCCTTTTTCATAACGTGTGTTTTGTACAACAACAATTTCTCCATCTTGTAAATTAGCAACTGCTTTTTCTAATTCTTCTCCTCTTGTAACAGGTACAAAAGTAACACTTGTATTAACAAGCTCTCTTAAACGGTCAGCTACACAAGCTAAATCATTTTTCGCTTTATCTTCTTCTGTTTTTACTTTTCCTAAATGTGACATTAAAATCACTTTTGCTTTGTTTTCAATTAAATATTGAATAGTAGGTAAAGCTTGTACAATACGATTGTCATTTGTAATTACTCCATCTTTTCTAGGAACGTTGAAATCACAACGTACAATCACGCGCTTTCCTGCAACATCTAAATCTCTTACTGTTCTTTTTGCCATTTAAAAATCCTCCTTTTAAACTGTTATTATTATACCACTATGTCCCCCTTTCGTAAACGAAAATACATGAATTTGATAATAAAATCACATATCAAAATCATACTCTCTCGATATATAAAAAAGATGCTTCTTCATAAGAGCACCCTTTTTTCCTTAATCTATTTTTACATCAATCGTATTATCTTTTACCACAACGTCATGAGCTCCCCCTTCAACAATACTTGTAGCTGATACTAATGTAATTTTAGCTTTTTGTTGAAGTTCAGGAATAGATAATGCACCACAATTACACATTGTATGTTTCACTTTACTTAAAGTAAGACTTACATTATCTTTTAAACTTCCTGCATAAGGAACATAAGAATCTACTCCTTCTTCAAATGAAAGCTTCTTATTTCCTCCCATATCATAACGTTGCCAATTTCGAGCACGGGCACTTCCTTCTCCCCAGTACTCTTTCATATATGTACCATTAATACTCACTTTTTTTGTTGGTGACTCATCAAAACGAGAAAAATATCTTCCAAGCATAACAAAGTCTGCACCCATAGCAAGGGCTAATGTAATATGGTAATCATGTACAATTCCACCATCACTACAAATAGGAATATACACACCAGTTTCTTTATAATAAGCATCGCGAGCTTTCGCAACTTCTATTGTCGCTGTAGCTTGTCCTCGCCCAATACCTTTTTGTTCACGTGTAATACAAATAGAACCTCCACCGATTCCAATTTTAATAAAATCAGCTCCAGCTTCTGCTAAAAAACGAAATCCTTCTTCATCAACAACATTTCCTGCACCAACTTTTACACGATCTCCATATTGCTTACGAATCCAATCAATCGTACGCTTTTGCCACTCACTGTATCCTTCAGAAGAGTCTATACATAAAACATCTACGCCAGCTTCTACAAGAGCAGGTACTCTTTCTTCATAATCTCTTGTATTAATTCCTGCACCTACAATATAGCGCTTTTGCTCATCTAATAACTCATTAGGATATTCTTTGTGAGATTCATAGTCTTTTCGAAACACAAAATATTTTAAATGTTGCTTATCATCAACAATTGGCAAAGCATTTAATTTATGCTCCCATATAAGATCATTGGCTTGTGATAAACTACAACCTTCTTTTCCATAAACAAGCTTATCAAAAGGTGTCATATAATCAGATACTTTATCATTTCCATCTACTCTTGAAATACGATAATCTCTACTTGTAATAATCCCTAACAATTTCCCCTCTGCTGTCCCATCTTCAGTAACTGCCATTGTAGAATGTCCTGTTTTTTCTTTTAAAGCAATAACGTCAGCTATCGTTGCATCTGGTCGAATATTGGAATCACTGTACACAAATCCAGCTTTATAATCTTTTACACGTTTTACCATCGCTGCCTGTTGTTCAACTGTTTGTGATCCATAAATAAAGGATACTCCTCCTTCTTTAGCTAATGCTTTGGCCATCTCTTCCCCTGAAACAGCTTGCATAATCGCAGATACCATAGGAATATTCATCATAAGAGATGCTTCTTCACCCTTTTTAAATTTTACAAGAGGTGTTTTTAACGATACATTCGCTGGTGTAGCATCACAACTTGAATACCCTGGTACTAATAAATATTCACTAAATGTACGTGAAGGTTCATCAAAATAATACGCCATATAAAATCGCTCCTTTTCTTATAGAATTCCTTATTTCCCATTTCGTATATAATGAAATATTGTAGTTAATTATAAAGACTTCAACCTTTGAAGTCAAGCAAGAAAAGCTTCTTTTTTACATATGTTTCAAAAATAATACTACTTCAAAAAAATCAAACTGATTTTATCGTATAAAATAATGAAAATACGCACTCTTGGCAATTAAAAACACCCAAATATTCCACATTATGTGACATTAGTCTAGGGGAGAAGTTGACTGAATCATATCGAATTCTTTAAGAAAATCAATCATAATATTTAATAAAAATATAAAAAAGGAGATTGCCTAGTTTTTACTTGCAATCTTAATATAAAGATATCATCTTTCTATTTATCTTCCATCTCAAACAACCAATTACATATTAATATGTACACGCATATCCAATACAACTTGCTGAGATAACTTTGTTATATTACATATAAAATTTACTGGCATTTGCGCTTCTACTAATTTATATGCAACATACAAGATTCCAAATTGAATCCCTTCTTGCTGTGCTTCTTGTATATTTTTTTCATAAATTTTTTCAAAATCATTCTTTTTTAACCATTCAAAAAATTGTAATTCTTTATCCATAAATACTAAATACGCCCTTTCAAAAAAGAAAAGTCAAACAAACAGTAATTAAGGGTACTGCTTATTCGACTTTTTTCCTCTCAAAAATTATACAATATATTTTAAAATTTGCCTACTAAAATTTACAATATATTTATAGAAAATGGCTATTTCTTATTTTTATATCTTATATATCCATAAACATTTGTGCAGCTGTCACAATTGCCATTTTATATACTTCATCTGCAGTACATCCTCTAGATAAATCATTAATTGGTGCATTTAATCCTTGTAAAATAGGTCCAATTGCTTCAAAATTACCTAAACGAGCTGCAATCTTATACCCAATGTTCCCTGCATCAATATTTGGGAAAACAAAAGTATTTACATTTCCTGCAACAGGAGAATCTGGAGCTTTTAATTGTGCTACCTCTTTAGAAATAGCTGTATCAAATTGTAATTCTCCATCTACATGAAAGTCTAACTGCATACGTTTTAAACGTTGTGCTGCTTCGTTAACTTTTGTTACACTTTCTCCTTTTCCAGATCCATAAGTAGAATAAGATAATAAACCAACACGTGGTTCAATACCAAATTGACGAACTGTTTGTGCAGTTTGAAGAGTAATCTCTACAAGTTCATCTACATTAGGATTGATGTTAATTGAACAGTCTGCCATTACTAAACTTTCTTTTTCACGAAGTAAAATAAAGCAACTAGATACAATATTATTTTCTGGTTTTGTTTTTATAAGTTGCAATGCTGGACGTACAGTATCTGCTGTGGAATAAGTAGCTCCACCTAATAAACCATCAGCACCCCCCATTTTCACATACATCGTACCAAAATAATTTGTTTGATATAATGCTTTACGGCATGCTTCCTCATCCATTTTCCCACGACGTAATTCAACCATTTTGCTGACCATAGCATCAAAATCTTCATATTTCATTGGGTCAATGATTTCCATTCCATCTACTGACCATCCTAAACTTTTAGCTTTCGCTTCAATTTCCTCTTTATTTCCTAATAATACAGGATGAAGAATTCCCTCTTGAAATAAGCGAATTGTAGCTTCTAACACACGTGCATCACTACCTTCTGTAAAAACAATTCTTGATCCTTTTCCTTTCACTTTCTCTACTAAATTATGAATCATATTTTCGTATCCTCACTTTCCTTATCATATATACCTATACTTGTTATTATACACCGATATAAAAGAATAACAATGAATTTAACAAACATCTTTGTTTCTTTTTTCACAAGCATTTTATACAGTGCCTTATTCTTTACATCATTATCAAACTATAGTACAATAAATCCAACATCAGAGTAGAAATATGTGCGTTAAGTACTGTCGAAAAGGGATGCCTAAAAGACAGGCGAAAAGGTTTCTTGCGATACATATTTCGCATCCCACTGTACAAAAAAAAGCCTCTTTTTTTCGTAACGCGGGGAAAGGAGGCTTTTATGCAAAAAAATCATAATCGTATTAAACAAATAATCCAATCTAGAAAAGAATTATCAAATGTACGCTCTTTAAGTGGAGCAGGTATTCTTGTTACGTTAAACGCCATTATTTCTGTTTTTCGTATCCAAGTATCCAATATTTTAGAAATCAGTTTTGCAAGTATTATGACTGGTGTATGTGGTTTCTTATATGGACCTATCCTCACAGGTATTGCAGGTGTTGTCGGTGATCTTGTAAAATTCATGATTCGTCCTACAGGAGCTTTTTTTCCTGGATTTACGCTAAATGAATTTCTTATTGGTGTCTTATATGGATGTTTTTTCTATAAAAAAGAAATCACTTGGAAAAGAGTATTATTGGCTAGAATTAGCGTTGTTATATGTATTAACCTTATACTTACACCTATTTGGTTAAATATCATGTATGGTACTTCCCTTTTTGCTCTTCCACGTATTATCAAAAATATTGTATTATTACCTATTGATACGATTTTACTTTACACAGTATTGAAAATAGCAAAACGTGTACATCGTAAATAATATACTGCTCTATACTTTAAAACCCTAGTTGTATTTTATACGCAACTAGGGTTTTCTTTTAACGTTCTTTTTTCTTTCTTGTAAAGAAATACATCATACTCATAGATAAGCCTACAAACATTGCCCACATACTTGTTTGAGTAGCATCTCCTGTTTGTAATCCTTCTACTTTTTCTTCTTCCGTTGTTGTAGTATCTCCACCTTCTTCTGGTGTTGATGGTACTTCAACTTTTCCGCTAATCGCAAATGTTTGTTC
>CAMWMY010000069.1 GCA_947175465.1 uncultured Erysipelotrichaceae bacterium
AAATATAACTTCTTTTTTGTGGATATGTAAATAACAGTATATTTTTCTTACTTGTGTATTCTTCTATAATAAATTTAGCATGCATAATAGAACTTAAAATAGCAAATCCACTCATCGATATCATACTTATCATTATGATAAGCATATCTTGTTCCATAAATATTTGAGAAGCTAGTGTATTCTTTTCTATCTTAGGTATAGCACTAAATAAACTTCCAATCAACAGTGTAAAACTGAAAATTCCTAATATACCATAAAAATAGGAAAGTAAATGATTTCTTCTACACTCGAGCTTAATAAACCTCATCATCTTTTACTTCCTCCCATCTGCTGAATTAAATAACTTTCAAGTTGATTTCCATACTTTGCCTTTAATTGTGTAATATTCTGTAAAGAATGCAGTTTCCCTTTCGACAAAATGGCAATCTTATCTACTGTTTCTAAAACTTCGTTTAATATATGACTTGCTAAAATAATAGTAATTCCTTGTTCTTTTAAAGTTTTAAATAATGTTCTCATCTCTTGTATTGCCACAGGATCAAGACCGTTAATTGGTTCATCTAAAATTAATATTTTAGGATTATGACTTATAGCTCTTGCAATTGCTAACTTCTGCTTCGTACCTAAAGAACATTTTGAAACTACTTTTTCCTCTACACCAAAAAGCTTTACAGTTTTTAATACCTCATTTATATCTTTTTCTATTCCCATATAAGAAAGATGAATTTGAATATTTTCATATCCAGTTAAATGCTCATAAAAAATAGGTGTATCAATTAAAATTCCCATCTCTTTTAAAACTTTATCTCTTGCTATCCAAGGGTTTTGATTAAAAATAACGATTTCACCTTCCTCTGGTTTAAGTAATCCACATAATAATTTTAAAAAAGTCGTTTTCCCTGCACCATTTTCTCCAAGAATTCCTATAATCTCTCCTTCCTTAGCTTCAAATGAAACATGACTTAAAATATTCTTTTGATCAAATTCCTTTGTTACATTTACTACACATACTCTATTTTCCATATACTCTCCTTTCATTTAAATACATTCGGTTGGTTTGTAAATCTATAAAAAGAAAACTCATTACTGAGTTATTCTATCAAAACTACCATCATTCATATAAATATAAACTATACAAATAACTATAGATTTGATTTTTTTAGCTTCAAAAGATCCGTCTTCATCTGTTCATCAAATAAAACTAAATTATATTTTTGTAAAAACCCGTTAATCATTTCCAATTTATTACTAATTTTTTCTATACTATCATTATATATAAGTGGGTTTATCCAAATATTTATAAACAGCATGATGCTCTCTGATAGCTCATGTGGCTTATCTGTTGTTATTGAACCATCTTTTATTCCTTCTTCTATAATAGGGTATATAAAATTTGGAACTATTATTTCATTCATTTGTTTAAATTGATCTGATAAAAATTTAGGGTTCTCTAAAAAATTAGGACATAATTTAATGATATTCTTTGTATTCTCACTTGAAATATTAAATTTTATAATTTCTTTTAACTTTTGAGCACCATTCATATTTTTATCATTTTTAATTTTTAAGAATATTTCACTATTTTTTTGTGCTTCTTTCATAGATAGTGCTTCAAATATCGCTTCTTTTGATTTGAAGTGATGATAAATAGCCCCCTTAGACAATCCTTCCAAATGATTTAAAATATCTTGAATAGTAGTATTTTCATAACCTACAGTTAAAAATAATTTCTTAGATGTTTCAAGTATAAATTCTATTGTTTTTTCAGGATGTTTATTTCTTGCCATAAATTCCTCCTTTAGAAACCAACCAACCGTATGTATGATAACATATTTTATCTCATTTATAAAGTATAAAAAAAGCGCTCTAATAAAACGCTTTCTTTTTAAAACTTTGTAAAATCTTTCATTTCGATAGTTTCGATTCGATTCAATCCTAATTTTTCTAAATATGCTTTCGCATTCTCCCACATTTCAATATCTTCTAAATGTTGATAGTGGTGTGCATCAACTCCAATAATCACATCATTTTGCACTTCAGCAGCAATTTCCCAAAATTTAGGGTGTGGATATTGATGAACATTGAAACGCTTATTATAAACAATTCCAGCTAAATTATATTCTAAAGGGATATGTAGCTCTTTTGCTGCTCTACATAGACGATAACTAATTTCTTCACAGTCTTTATCAAATTCTGGATAAGCACGCATAAATAAATCAGGGTGAGCCAAATAGGAATATAGACCTGTTTTCATCGCCTTAATAGCTTCATCTACATAAAGATCCAATGCTTTTCTATTCGTACATTTATGTCCAAAATAAAAGCCCTTTTCATCACTTTGATGATAATGATTTCCTAAAATAATATAATCAATCTTTTTCTCCTTAATAAATTCTTTTAACCAAGGCATATAAGCTTCAAAATATTCACATTCTAAGCCTATTTTAATAGAAATATCATTTTTATACTTTTCTTTCAATGCAGCTATACTAGCATAATATTCGTCAAAAACAGATAAAGGCATACGCATGTTCGATACAAATGAAGAGTTATATTTCCATGGACTATGATCAGAAAAACCTAATTCTTTAAATCCTGCTTTAATTGCACTTTTTACATATTCCTCATCGTTTCCTTGTGCATGATAACATCTATGGGTATGAGTATGATAGTTTGCTTTCACTTTTCATCTCTCCTTTCTTTCTCATTTAATATATACAAGTCTTCTTCATCATATAAAACATAAACTAAATATAATCCTTGAGGAGCTCCTTTATAACGACATAAATGCTTATTTTTACCCTCTAACATTCTTTGTACATCTTCTTTGGTAAGCTTATGCTTCCCTGCTTCTATAAGCGTTTGTGCAATCATTCTTACCATGTAGCGTAAAAAGCCATCACCTACAAAAATCATACGAATACAATCCTCTTCTTTTACAATATCTAAACGTATAATCGTTTTTTCTCGTGATTTTCGTGGATCTATTTTATTACTTGTGAAACTCGTAAAATCATGTTTTCCTAAAAAAACATTTGCACACTCTTGCATATAAGCAATATCTAATTGCTTTCTTTCCTTTACCATATAATTTTCTACAAAAGGATTATCTACTTGATTCGTAACAACATAATCATATCGTTTATAAAGAGCATCAAAGCGTGCATGGAAATCTTCATGGACTTCAATAACTTCTTGTACTCTAATCTGTTTGGGTAACTGTGAATTAAAAGCTGCTTTCCATCGCTCTTGGCTAATATCCTTATCACTATCAAAATGAAATACTTGCCCTAAGGCATGAACATAAGCGTCCGTACGCCCACTTGCTGTAATTTCTACAGGATATTGATGAATTGTTTCTAATACATTTTCAATCGTTTCTTGTATAGAGTGTACATTAGGCTGTTTTTGCCATCCATAATATGCACTTCCATCATAACTCACGGTCACTTTATATCTCATGAAAGTCTCCATAAAATAATATTAGCAATAATAATCCCTAAACAGATAATTAAGAAAAGATAATCCTTCTTTTGCATTCTCAACTGCTTATATCGCGTCCGAGGTTGACTAGGCACATAGCCTCTAGCTTCCATCGCATCTGCTAAATCAGCTGCTCTTTGAAACGCTGATACAAATAGAGGTACGATAAGAGATAAGATACTCATAATCTTCTCTTTTAATTTTCCTTCTTCTAAATCGATTCCTCTTGACATCTGTGCTTTCATAATACGCTGTGTTTCTTCCATTAAAGTAGGAATAAAACGCAACGCTAGAGAAATCATCATCGCTATTTCTTCAGCTGGTACTTTACATTTTTTTAACGGCTTCAACAAATCTTCAATTCCAAGTGTTAAATCTAGTGGTTTAGTTGTTGCAGTTAAAATCGTTGTAATTATAACCATCAATGTAAGACGTATCACAATGTATAACGTCTGAACCAAAGATCCACTATAAATACCAAAGCTTCCTATTTGAAAAAGCAATGTTCCTTCTTTAATTACCAAAAGATTAACAATAAGTAAAAAGATTAGCATAAAAAGCATCGGTTTCATTGCTTTCCATAAAAAGTTTAATCGTAACTTCGATAAATAAGTAGCAACCAAAACACTAGCTCCTATAATAAAATACCCAAGAAATCCTGCCGGTAAAAAAATGGCAATCATTACCATAAGCAAAGCTCCAATTTTTGCTCTTGGATCTAAACGATGAAAACAAGAATCGAGTGGTAAATATTTCCCTAAAGAAATGCCATTCATTGTTTCACCTCTTTCACAATAGCTTTTACAATATCTTGTAAAGATAAAGCCTGCTTTTCAATTGCAAATCCTTTTTGTTGTAATTGCTCTTTCAACTGTATAACAGCTGGAGGGCATATTCCCATTTCTCTTAATGCTTCACAATCTTGAAAGAAACTAGAAACATCGCAATGTTTTTCAATATGTCCATCCTTTATGACCACAACATCATCACAATACTCCAATACATGATCCATATCATGTGTTACAAGCAATACTGTTTTTTTATGAACGGTATTAAGTTCTTTAAAAAGCTTCATCATATCTTTAGCACCTTGAGGATCTAGTCCAGCAGTTGGCTCATCTAGTACTAGAATATCTGGATTCATCGCTAATATCCCAGCAATGGCAACTCTTCTTTTTTGACCTCCTGATATATCCAAAGGAGAAATAGCATAATAACTTTCATTTAAACCTACAATTTGTAACATTTGTTTAGCTGTTGTTTCTGCTTCTTCTTGTGTAACCTTAAAGTTTTTAGGCCCAAAACACACATCTTTTAAAATTGTTTCTTCAAATAATTGATATTCTGGAAATTGAAAGACAAGTCCTACCTGTTTACGAAGCTCTTTTAAATTTTTCGGTTTTTCATCACTACGAATTTCTCTATCACAAATATTTATACTTCCTTCACTAGGCAGTAACAATGCATTAAGGTGCTGAATGAAAGTCGACTTTCCACTACCTGTTGCGCCAATAATCGCTGTCATCCGTCCTTGTTGTAAATGAATATCAATTTTATCTAAAGCTTTATAGGCAAAAGGAGTATCTTTTTGATAAATATGGCTTACTTTTTTAAACGTAATTGACATAATTCATCCACCACCTCCTCAATTGTTAATTCATTAGATAAAGTAATTCCTCGTTTCTCAAGCTCCTGTTTCAACTTCCATTGAAATGGTATATCTAATTGTAAGTCTTTTAACTGCTGATCATTTAAAAAAATATCCGCAGGCTTTCCTTCCATTACAATTCTTCCTTGTTTTAATACAATAACATGATCACTTTGTGCAACTTCTTCCATATCATGTGTAATAGAAAGAATTGTTATATTATGCAATTGATGAATTTCTTTAATTAAACGTTTAATCTCTTCTTTTCCTTTTGGATCAAGCATACTTGTCGCCTCATCAAAAATAAGAATCGAAGGTGTCATAGCTAAAACTCCTGCAATAGCAACCCTTTGTTTTTGGCCCCCTGATAATTTGGTAGGCTCTTGTTGTAAATATTGATTCATACCTACCTTATGCGCAAAGTTTTGTATAATATCCTCCATTTTCTCTGGATCTACTTGATGATTTTCTAATCCAAATGCAATATCATCGGCAACCGTTGCACCAATAAATTGATTATCTGGATTTTGAAATACCACTCCTATTTTACTTCGAATCGTTTGCAGTGTTTCTTCTTTTAACTCTATACCTTGAATATAAATAGAGCCTTCATCTTTTTCTAATAATCCTATTAATAGTTTTGCAATTGTAGATTTTCCACTTCCATTATGTCCTATGATAGTTGTATAGCTTCCTTCCTCTATATGAAAAGAAAGCTGTTTTAATATAGTGTTTTGTTTATCATAAGAAAAGCTTAATTTTTCCACATTTATCGCTTTCATGATATCACCTCAAAGCTCTTATATTATACATAAATTTCCGCAGTAAAACAAATACTTCTACATCCTAATAAGCTATTCATCAATAACTGAGTTCATTATTTTTTAAAATGCTTGTAGCTATAACTTAGATTTTATCTTCTACTACTTCTCTTTCCTTTTTTTCATCAATAAAAAAGACGAGAATTACCCTCGTCTAAATATAATATTTTAACTATTAAAATTTTTAATAAAAGTATACTGTCCAAAAATCAAAATCACGCCCTTCAACACCAATTGGCATAAGATCATAACCATAATATTTACCCTCAAGTAGATATCTATCTAGCTCTGCAGATGCCCATGCACTAGCTTCTTCTTTTGAAGTAAACACTTTTCCACTATTTCCTATAAGACTAGGATAATAACCTAAACTATTAGTACTATTATTATTTGAGGTTCCACCACTATAAGATGGAGTACTTGGTCTTGAAACATATCCTCCATTATAGTTTAAACTACCATTACCTTGTGCACTAGATTGTTCTACTTCGAGAGTGTAAAATAAACTGTGTAAGTCAGTAGCGCGCGGACTGATGAGCACA
>CAMWMY010000070.1 GCA_947175465.1 uncultured Erysipelotrichaceae bacterium
TTCTTATATTGAAAAAGAGATGCTAGAAAAAGTTGTTTTAGAAATTGAAAAACAAATCATGGATTTATATGAAAAAGATAATCATGTTGATGTTGAACAAATTCAAGATCTTGTAGAAAATACATTGATGAAAAATGGCTTTTATAAAGAAGCGAAAAGCTATGTTTTATATAGAGATGAACATAGCCGTCAAAGAGAGGCAAGACATAAAATTGAAGCTTGTTTTCAAAAGATGGAAGTTAAGGCATTATTGAAGCGTATTCAAAAGAAATATAAGCAAAGTGAATACAGCTTTCAGTTTTTACATAAAAAGATGTTTTCTTTCCAAAAAGGGCAGATGACAGATGAAGAACAATTACAAGCATTAGTAAAGGCTGCTGTAGAATTAACAACGCAAGAAGCGCCTAAATGGGAATATATTGCGGCTATGATCCACATGCAAAGATTTTTATGGGACTTGAAAAAGGAAGAAGAAGCAAGAGGGATTCATAGTTTCTATGATAAGCTGATGTATTTAACACAACAAGGTCTGTACGGTTCTTATATTTTAGAAAGTTATTCAAAACAAGAAGTTATGGAATTTGCAGAGATGATCGATAATACAAGAAATGATTTATTAACCTATAGTTCTTTAGATTTATTATTGAAGCGTTATGTTATTCATACAGTTGATTTAGTTCCTTTAGAAACACCACAAGAGATGTTTATGGGGATTGCGATGCATTTAGCAATGAAAGAAAAAGATCGTAAAGAGTGGGTAAAACGTTTTTATGACATGTTAAGTACATGGAAAGTAACAATGGCAACACCAACGATGTCAAATGCTCGAAAACCTTATCATCAATTATCATCTTGTTTTATTGATACGGTAGCGGATAATTTAGATGGAATTTATCGTAGTATCGATAACTTTGCCAAAGTATCAAAATTTGGTGGAGGTATGGGGCTTTATTTTGGGAAAGTACGTGCCCAAGGATCAACTATTCGTGGCTTTAAAGGAGCTGCAGGAGGAATTATTCGTTGGATTAAGTTAGTAAATGATACAGCGGTTGCAGTTGATCAATTAGGAGTAAGACAAGGAGCTGTAGCTGTGTATTTAGATGCATGGCATAAAGATTTACCTGAGTTTTTACAATTGCGTACAAACAATGGAGATGATCGTATGAAGGCACACGATGTATTTCCAGCAGTTTGTTATCCAGATTATTTTTGGAAAATGGCCAAAGAAAATATTGATGGCATGTGGTATTTGATGTGTCCACATGAGATTAAAACAATCAAAGGTTATCAATTAGAAGATTGTTATGGTGAAGAATGGGAAGAAAAATATCTCGACTGTATTCATGACTACCGTATTAAAAAGCGTGAAATTCCAATGAAAGAATTAATTCGTTTAATTTTGAAATCGGCAGTAGAGACAGGAACACCATTTACATTCAACCGTGATATTGTGAATCGAATGAACCCAAATGGACATCAAGGGATGATTTACTGTAGTAATTTATGTACAGAAATCGCACAAAACATGCGGGAAATTACTCTTGAAAAGCGGGAAATTGTTACAGAAGACCAAGATAGTGTAGTTGTGGAAATTACAAAACCTGGAGATTTTGTTGTATGTAACTTAGCTTCTTTAGTATTAGGAAATATTGATGTGAAGCATGAAACGGAATTAAAAGACACAGTTTTCTCAGTTGTAAGGGCATTGGATAATGTTATTGACTTGAATTTTTATCCATTGGAATATGCTAAAATTACCAATCAAAAATTCCGTCCAATTGGATTAGGGGTGAGTGGTTACCACCATTTACTTGTTCAGCATGGAATTGCATGGGAGAGTGAAGATCACATTCGCTTCGCTGATCAAGTGTTTGAAGATATTAATTACTATGCTGTTTCCGCAAGTTGTGGACTAGCGAAAGAAAGAGGAAGTTACACTCATTTTGCAAATAGTGATTGGGATACAGGAGCTTATTTTACGAAAAGAGATTATAACAGTGAGCGTTGGACTACTTTAGCGCAAAAAGTACATACAGATGGAATACGAAATGCGTATTTAATGGCAATTGCCCCTACAAGTTCAACATCAATTTTGGCTGGAACGACAGCTGGATTAGACCCGATTATGAAACGTTTCTTTTTAGAAGAGAAAAAAGGAAGTATTATGCCAAGGGTAGCACCTGATTTAAGTATGAAAACATTCTGGTTATATAAAAATGCTCATATCATTGATCAATCTTGGAGTGTGCGTGCTGCAGGTGCTCGTCAACGTCATATTGACCAAGCACAATCTATGAACCTTTATATTACAAACGAATTTACGATGCGTCAGGTATTAGAGTTGTTTATTCAAGCTTGGGAATGTGGAGTTAAAACCATTTATTATGTTCGTAGTAAAGCCTTAGAAGTTGAAGAGTGTGAATCATGTAGTGCATAAGAATGCATAAAAGGAAAAGGAGAAATAAAGATGACAGAGTTAGCAAAGAAACCATTATTTAATGAATTGGGAGATATTGATGTATTGAAAAGACGTATGATTGGTGGAAATACAACCAATCTAAATGATTTTAATAATATGAAATATACATGGGTGAGCCAATGGTATCGTCAAGCGATGAATAATTTCTGGATTCCTGAAGAAATTAATATGAATGCAGATATTTCAGATTACCGTAAATTAGATCCAGCAGAGCGTAAAGCTTATGATAAAATTTTGTCTTTTCTTATCTTTTTGGATAGTATCCAAACAGCTAATTTGCCTTGTTTAAGCGAATATGTGACAGCTAATGAAATTAACCTTTGTTTATCGATTCAAACTTTTCAAGAAGCTGTGCATTCACAAAGTTATAGCTATATGCTTGATACGATTTGTTCGCCAGAAGAGCGTATGAACATTTTGTATCAATGGAGAGATGATGAGCATTTATTAGCACGTAATAAATTTATTGGAGATTTATATAATGAATTCCAAGAAAAGAAAGATCCATTTACAATGGTAAAAACGATGGTAGCGAATTATATATTAGAAGGTGTTTATTTTTATAGTGGTTTCATGTTCTTCTATAATTTAGGAAGAAATGGAAAAATGCCTGGAAGTGTGCAAGAAATCCGTTATATTAATCGTGATGAGAATACGCATCTTTGGTTATTTAAAAATATATTGTTAGAAATGAAAAAAGAAGAGCCTGAGTTGTTTACACCAGAAAAAGTAGAAGTTTATCGTGAAATGATACGTCAAGGTGCAGAATATGAAATTGCATGGGGACATTATGTTATTGGAGATGAAATTGCAGGTTTAACAAAAGAAATGATTCGTGATTATATCCAATACTTAGCGAACTTACGTTGTACATCTTTAGGCTTTCCAAAACTTTATGAAGGACATGATGAAGAGCCTGAAAGTATGCAATGGGTTTCTCAATACAGTAATGCAAACCTTATTAAAACCGACTTTTTTGAGGCTAAGTCAACAGCTTATGCGAAATCAACTGCACTTACAGATGATCTATAAACATTAGTTAGATAATAAATAAGAGGATAGAAAAGAAATTAAAAAGGAAACAAGGTGATAGAATGAAAGATATCATTATTATTGGAGGAGGACATGCAGGTGTAGAAGCGGCACTTGCTTGTGCTCGCTTACAAAAGCAAACAATTTTATATACTTTACATACGCATATGATTGCGTCTATGCCTTGTAATCCAAGCGTTGGAGGTCCTGCCAAAGGAATCGTTGTACGTGAAATTGATGCCTTAGGTGGTGAAATGGGAAAGTGTGCCGATGCAACAGCTTTACAATTTAAAATGTTGAATACAACCAAAGGACCTGGTGTACATAGTTTACGTGTGCAATCGGATAAAATAGCATATAAAGAATATATGCAAGAAGTATTACAAAAACAAGAAAGCTTAGAAATTCGTGAAATGATGATTGAAAAAATCATTGTGGAAAATGGACAAGTTACAGGTGTTTTACAAGCAGATGGCTATATAGAACAATGTAAAGCCCTTATTATGACAACAGGGACATTTATGAGTTCGCTTGTTATGGTAGGACATGAAGCAATCTCTAGTGGGCCTGAAGAAGAAGCGACAACGAATGCATTATCCCAAAGCTTGCGTGATGTTGGGATACGTACATTTCGTTTAAAAACAGGAACACCAGCACGTATTAAAGCAGATTCCATCGATTTTAGTAAGACGGAAGTACAACCAGGAAGTGATGAGTTTGTATCTTTTTCTTATGAGACAAAACAAATACGTCCTTTTCATCAACAAAAAGTATGTTATTTAACGTATACGAATGCACAAACGCATAAAATTATACGTGATAACTTAGATAAAAGTGCAATGTATTCTGGATTAGTGCAAGGAGTTGGACCACGTTATTGCCCAAGTATTGAAGATAAACTTGTACGCTTTTCTGACAAAGAACGCCACCAAATCTTTTTAGAACCTGAAAGTGAGCGTTTAGATACGATTTATGTGCAAGGTTTTTCCACTTCTATGCCTTATGATGTGCAAGAAGCGATGTTAAAGTCACTACCAGGATTGGAAAATTGTGTTATTGATAAATATGCCTATGCGATTGAATATGATGCGATTGATCCTTTGCAATGCAAACCTACTTTGGAAAATAAACATGTGGAATATTTATATACAGCAGGACAAATTAATGGTACAAGTGGATATGAAGAAGCTGCAGCACAAGGGCTTATGGCTGCCATTAATGCAGTTCGTAAGTTAGATTATAAAGAACCTTTTATCTTAGGAAGAGATGAAGCATACATTGGTGTGATGATTGATGATTTAGTGACCAAAGGAACACAAGAGCCTTATCGCTTGCTTACTTCTCGTGCAGAATATCGTTTATTATTACGTCATGATAATGCCGATATACGTCTTAGCGATTATGGTTATGAAATTGGCTTATTAAGCAAGGAGCGTCATGCACAATTTAAAGAGAAAGTAGCATCTATTCAAGCATTACAAACAACTTTAAAAGATATACGCTTCACACCGAAGTCAGATATTAATAATTACTTAGTACAAGAAGGTATTGAACCTCTTCATGATGGAATATCAGCTTTTGATTTACTGAAAAGACCAGGCGTTACTTTAAAAGGAATGGAGCCTTATTTAGAAATATCAATCGCAGATGAAATAAGAAAACAAGTAGAAATTGAAATTAAATATGAAGGATATATTCAAAAAGCGAAGCGTGATGTAAAAGCACTAAAACAAATGGAAGCAGTGAAATTACCAATGGATATCAATTATGAGGAGTTGGAACATTTATCTTTAGAAGCTCGACAAAAGCTTAAAGAAGTTATGCCGATGACAATGGGGCAAGCTTCTCGTATTTCAGGAATTACACCTGCTGATCTTAGTATACTTGCCGTATATCTTGAACAAAAAAAGCGATCCTAAAAAGATGAAGTGTTGTTGGGAATATTTTTCACAACAAAAGGAAAATAATTCTTAAAAAAGATTGTAATTTTATATAATAACTGTTACTTTTATATAGAAGACAAAGGGGAAGAAAAAGCTAGAAAACATAGAGGATCAGTGTTTTCTAAAAATGGAGGGAGAACAAATGGAATTAAAAAGATTTACAGAAGAAGAAATCATAGAAGAAATGGTAAGTTTTACGGAAAAGAAGTATGGCCGTATGTTTGTAAATGTAGATATATCTTATCCTGACAGTACCTGGGATCGTCCTGTATTATATATGTATCCTAAAGATGGGCATGCGCAAGAAGATGTATTTGCGGTACAGCGTTTATTAAGAAAAGGTGAGTTTTTTCTTCAAGATACGTATCATGGGATCTATTATAAGAATGTTATTTTGCAAGATGCAAAAGAAGAGATTCATAAATATATAAAAGATTGTGTTGTATGTACGCATACAAACTGTGAGTTTAAAGATGATATTGATTATACGCAAGATGTTTTTACTATCGCCTCCAAAGGAGCTCTTATCCCGGATATACGTATTTATGTCAAACAAGGTCTTTATGATGGCCAATCGATAAAAAAGATTGCAGATCAACTTGTGCAAGTATTTAGTGATAAATATTATGGAGGAATCTTAAGTATTTATACACTATCCGATGTTTTGTGGGATAAAATAAGTGATTTTCAGTTTGAAGAACGTCTACCAAGTTACTATAATAAAGAATATAAAGAAAGAGCAGATGTATCCATTTCTAAAATGTGGATGAATAAAGAGATATTGATCGAAGAATAAACAGCCTTTTATACATAAGAGTAATCAACAACATGGAGTAGAAGATTACTTTTTTTATTTATTTCTGTAACATATGTCTTGACAGTTAAGAAATGTTACCTTATAAAGAAGGGTATATGTGTTGCAAAAAATAGAATTGATGTTCCTATAGATGAAAGATAATTAGTTATTCAATTTTTATAGATGTATATAG
>CAMWMY010000071.1 GCA_947175465.1 uncultured Erysipelotrichaceae bacterium
CTTATACACGAAATGAAGGGGCTGCTTGGAGTATGTTAGAAGGCAAGATGACGTTCTTTTATATCGTAAGTATTATTGCTATTATTTTATTATGTTATTTTTACAAACATACAAAGAAGCAAGAATATTTAAGTAGGTTAGGGATTGTCTTTATGTTATCAGGAACTATTGGTAATTTTATTGATAGATTGTTATTTTCATATGTAAGAGATTTTTTAGATTTTAATATTTTTGGATATGATTTTCCTATTTTTAATATTGCGGATATGGCTCTATGTATAGGGGTATTTTTCATTATTGTAGATGTGATAAAAGAGCATTATGGAGTAAAAAATATGAAAGAATTTAAATATATTGTTGAAGAAGAGAGTAATATGCGTATTGATCGCTATATTTCAAATCAAGATTGTGCATTATCAAGAAGTCGAATACAAGGGATGATTGAAAATCATCACATTTTAGTTAATGGAAATTTTGTAAAATGTAATTATAAAGTAAAAGTAAATGATGAAATACTTGTACATGTGCAAGATGATGAAGAGCTCAAAGCAATTCCAGAGAACCTTCCCTTAGATATTCGCTATGAAGATAAAGATGTGCTTGTGATTAATAAAGCCAAAGGTATGGTTGTTCATCCTGCTCCTGGAAGTTTACATGGGACAGTGGTGAATGCTGTTTTATATCATTGTCAAGATTTATCAGGAATTAATGGGGTGTTACGTCCAGGAATTGTTCATCGAATCGATAAAGATACGACTGGTCTTTTAATTATAGCTAAAAATGATGAGGCACATCGAGCACTAGCTCAACAGCTTGAAAAGAAAAGTTTACATCGATTGTATTATGCACTTGTTCATGGGGTAATTACACATGATCATGGTACTATTGATGCACCTATAGGAAGAGATCCTAATGATCGTCAAAAAATGATGGTGACAGCTACGAACTCAAAAGATGCGCGAACACATTTTAAAGTGATAGAACGATTTCAAAATTACACATTGATTGAATGCCGCTTAGAAACGGGAAGAACGCATCAAATCCGTGTACATATGCAGTATATTAAGCATCCTATAGTGGGGGATACGAAGTATTCTTTTCGAAAAACAATGAATACAAATGGACAATTACTCCATGCACATCAACTTGTTTTTCAACATCCTACTTTGAAAGAAGAAATATGTGTAGAAGCACCATTACCAGATGATTTTCAAAGTGTATTAGAAGAATTAAAGCAAAAAGAGGGGTGAGGGCATGAATTATACAAATTATGATGTATATACATTACAACTTTTACATTTTTTTGTAGTAAAATGTGGGTATAGTATTGCGACAATTCAACCACAAAAAGAAGATATATGGCTGATTAATTCAAAAAATGAAACCTATCCTGTTATACGCTTAGCAATGAATCTAGGGAATGAAAAACATTTTGACATAAATTATGCAAGAGTTGTACATCGAGGTATTTTAGATGCTATTCAAAGAGAAGGAAAGCTATGCATTCTAACAACTAGTATGGATAGCATGGCTATTGATAATGATTTCTTTGTGCAAATTGTGATTACTCCAGGATATATTAGTGATCCTACTTTTATTCATGAATTCCCAGGAGTGGACTCTGTTGTTCATGATGTAGAAAATAATCAAGAAGAATGTGCTTTATTAACAAGTTTGGTGGAAAAAAAGCAATTAAAAATAAAAAAAAATAAAGTTCTTCCTCCTATGATCAAAATGCCCAAAGTAACTATGAGTATTATCTTTTTATGTTTATTTGCTTATATAGGGTCATTTGCACTGCGCTCTTATCTTCAAAGCGATGTACTTGGTCTTATCGTATCAGGGGCATATTATAAAATGCAAATTGTAGCAGCTCATGAATATTGGCGCTTTTTAGCTTCAGGTTTCTTGCATATTGACCTCTTTCATTTATTGATGAATATGTATGCATTGTTTCAAATAGGACTTTTATGCGAAAAGTCATATAAAAGAAGGCATTATATTTTTATTCTACTTGCTTCTATCATTGTAGGAAATATATTTACTTATATTATAGAAGGAAACGTTCTTTCTGTAGGAATGAGTGGAGGTATTTATGGAGTTATGGCTGCTTTTGTCGTTTGCTTATTTGAAAACGGTCATATTAAATATCCACTTATAAGAAAATCCATTGTAAGGTTGATTATCTTAAATATATTGATTACGCTTTTACCTGGTGTTTCTTTTAGTGCCCATTTAGGTGGAATGCTTACAGGAATCTTCCTCGGTATTATTTTTATTTCTAGTATACGATGGAAACAGTTAAAACAATATACATTGGCAGCTTTCTCTATTCTTGTTATAGGATTGTTCTTCTTATCTTCTTCTGTACAGCGAGTAGAACCTATACAAAAAAATGTAGATACTCAAATTGTAAATACATATCGTAGCTTAGGAATGGAAAGATATGCTACTTATTTAGAACGACAATATCATAAAACGTATGGAGGAGAATAATAATGAAATGTCCAGATGTAATTAATTGGGATACTTATTTTATGGGGTTAGCACATTTAAGTGCTAAACGAAGCAAAGATCCAAGCACACAAGTTGGTGCGGTTATTGTGAGTGAAGATCGTAGAATTGTGGGAATTGGATATAATGGTTTTCCTAATGGATGTCATGATGATTTATTTCCATGGGAGAAAGAAGGAGATTTTTGTAGTACGAAATATCCTTATGTTGTTCATGCGGAATTGAATGCTATTTTAAATAGTACTACGCAACTTCATGGATGTACAATCTATGTATCTTTGTTTCCATGTAATGAATGTGCAAAGGCAATTATTCAAAGTGGAATTCGTCATATTGTATATGAGTCTGATAAATATGCTCATACTGATAGTGTAAAGGCAAGCAAAAAAATGCTAGAAGCAGCAGGAATTCGTTTGACTAAACTTTCTTATCAAGTTCAAATAGATTTAAAACTTTCCAATTATTAGAAAGTTAATAGAATACTTGCTAATTATAAAAGAAATATGATAATATAGTTAAGGTTATAAAGGTGAAGATTATCTTTATTATAAAAGAGAGGAGAAAAAGTAAATTATGTTTTATTATAGACCAAGTCCAAAATTTTTACAGTCTGTTAAAAATAGAGAAATACCTGAAGAGGAAATGCAAGCTTATAAAAATGAGTTATCTTTAAAAAATAAAAAATACCAAAAACTATCTTTAGTTTCCGTTGGGATTGGAGTACTATTAATACTAATATTATTTGGTATTACTTCCATTGGAGGGAATGATTTAGCTAATCAAATAGAAAGTACAATAATAACTATATTGCTTGTTGGAGCTGCTTTCATATTTTTTGGATTAATGATGTTGTCAAAGCTTACAAGTAATAAAGAAATTTTAAGAGCTATTAAAAATGCATATCCTAAATTAAGAGATGAATAAAAAATAAAAAGGATAGTTTTCTTCCAGCTGTTCATATTGAAGAAATCTATCTTTTTTTATATCATTTAATATTTTTATAAGCTATTAAAAATAAAGAAAAAAATAGGAATTACCCATTCTTATATAGAAGGGAGAACTCCTGCTTTTGTTGTATTTGCGAAATGTAATTTAGCAACTTTTTTTAACTCGTTTTTTCCATGTATTTTAATAAATAAGGGAATACTCTCATCAACGTTTTTCCCTGCTCCTTTAGGAAAATTAAAATTGTAATGTTTCTCCATAGCATCAAAAACCTTTAAAAATGTGTAACGAGCAATAATCGATGCTGTAGCTACAGCTAAATATTTACTTTCAGCTTTTGTTTCAAAATGTAAATTTTGAATAACCTGGGGTTCTTGTTGAAGATAGCGATAATAAGAGCTTTCTTGCACAAATTGATCAACGATGCACAGTTTAGGTAAGGAACCAATTTTATTTTGAAGGTGTACATAAGCTTTATTATGTAATTTTGCTTTCATAGCCACCATATTATTAGAAGGATGGACTTCATTATATTTTGCATTATCTACGATCAGTAAGCTATGAGGAATTCGCTTTTTTAATTCTCCTCCTATTTTACGTATCATACTATCTGATATATTTTTAGAATCTTGAACATTTAAGGATCGCACATAGTCTACCTGCTCTTTTGCAATATAAGCAGCACATACGATAACGGGACCAAAATAATCTCCAGTGCCCACCTCATCGCTTCCACATTGTGGGTAAGAATTGGTAGGGAAGGATTGTATTGGAGAAACTTGTATATCTGGTTGATAGCTAGAAGCATGGAAATTAGCTCCCTCTCCTTGAAATACAACTTTTTTGCTATTATAAGCTGTAATTGTACAATCACTTAATTTAAATTGGTAGTATGCATAAGGTGGTGTTTTGCAAAATTTTGCATCTGGATATTGATTTTTTAAATTTTCGATTTCTTCTAATGTTAAGGTTATACTAACCGTAGCCATGATATCATTCCTTTCTGTTATTTCTTATTGTATCATAAAGAATGAGAGTCGGAAATAAGAAATAGAAGTTATGTTTTTTTGTATTTTATGATAAAATAAAGATAACTAGAATATGAAAAATAGGGTTGTAAATAATAAAGGTATGAGGTGATAATATGTTATTTCCTATGGGATTTATTCCATTTTTAAATGGAATAATTGTTATATTTTTTCTTTTTTGTTTGTATAGTGGATATAAACAAGGATTTCTTTTAAAAGCAATAGGGTGTGTTGGCTTTCTTGTGATTGGTTTTATTTCTTGGTTTTTAGCTCCTCATGTATCAAATTATGTAGCTTTATTTCCAAAGTCACTAGCACCTTTACAAGATACTATTTTTGCATCTTTATTTTATAATCAGTTAAATACTATGTGCATTTTTGCTCTTCTTTTTATTTTATTAAGTGTTTTAATTATGTGTTTAAAGCCGCTTTTTAAAACAGTACGTCATATTCCTATTTTGTCTCAAATTAATCATTTTTTAGGACTTTTATTTGGAAGTATACAAGCGCTTATCATCATCAGTATTATTTGTGTATTATGTCATACACCTTTGATTGCTAATGGAGATAGTGTAATAGAAAAATCTTTTTTAAAGCCAATTTCACAAGTAAGTGATACATTGCTTTTTTTTGCCAATGACTATTTTTCTCAATTAGAAAGTGTCCAAAAGCTACTACGTCCTTCTGATACTTTAGATGGTCAAGATTGGAAAGAAGTTTCTTCTTGGCTAGCAAGTCAAAATGTATCACAAGAAGAAATTGAGCGTTTTATACAATCCATAAGAGGTGAGTAATATGAAGAAAGAATTATATAAGCCACTTCAATTGGAACTTGTAAAAAAAGAGTTTGCCATGCATTGCTCTTTTTCACTTGGAGAAGCCTATGTTTGTAAGCAAATACCTATTTTTGATTATTTATGGGTAAAAAGAGAACTTGAAAGAGGAAAGGAAGCTTATCAATTATTAGTAAAATATGGAAGGCCACCATTTGAAGGAATAGAAGATACGACGCAAAGTATTCAAGCCTCTTGTAAAGACAGGATGCTTTTGCCTCATGAGCTACGAAAAATTGCTTTGGGGATGAAAGTCTGCTTGCATATGCAACAGTACAACAAAGAAAGTGAATTGGATACTCCTCAAATACGAGAGTTGATTTCTTCCTTTAGTATTGATCATAAGCTTCTTTCTCAAATTGAACATTGTATTTCAGTCAATGATGAAGTGTTAGATCGGGCATCTATAGAGTTAGCCCAAATCCGTCAACAAATACGGCATTGTGAAAATGACATTCATAAGACTATACAACAATTTATACAAACACATGCATCTTCTTTAATGGATACGATTACAACAAAGCGAAATGATCGTATTTGTGTGCTTGTGAAAATATCAGAGAAAAATAATATTCGAGGCTTTTTACATGGAGAAAGTGCATCAGGATTAACTGCTTATATTGAGCCTGCTTGTATCTTACAATTAAATAATGCATTGCAGTCTTTTAAAGATCAAGAACAAAAAGAAATTGAAAAAATATTGATGGCATTATCCAAAGATGTTAAACAGAATAGCTATTCGCTATTGGCTAATCTAGAAACACTTGCTATTTTAGATGCAAGTTTTGCAAAAGCGATATGGTGCCATAAGCATGAGGGTTGTTTTGCAGAAATAAAGCGTCATGATCGCCGACTTTACTTTCAAAAGGCTCGTCATCCTTTGATTCCTGCGGATAAAGTAGTAGCTAATACGTATGAAGTAAAGCATCCATATGACTCATTATTAATTACAGGTTCCAATACAGGAGGAAAAACAGTTACATTGAAAACAATAGGGCTTTTTGTCACATTGACGATGGCAGGTTTTCCTATACTTGCACAAGAAGCTGAGATTCCTTTTTATGATGGTATTTATATTGATATTGGAGATGATCAATCTATTCAAGAATCGTTATC
>CAMWMY010000072.1 GCA_947175465.1 uncultured Erysipelotrichaceae bacterium
CTAACAAAATTGGAGAGATTTTAGAAATAACAATCTTCATGGATAAAAAATTTTGATAGTGCTTCTGTTAGATAGTCCTGTTTTGAAAAGAATATATCTTTGACGAAATCTACCCCATTGGGCAGTTCAAAATTGCCTTTACCTTCCGCCCCTGCCCCAAACAGAAATGTTATTTTTTTATCATTGGTCTTCTTTTTCATGATTTTTCTCCAATTAAAAGTATGCTGTTCAATATTTGATAACTTTAATTCATATTTTTTGATATGCTACTGTCTTGGTCATTAATTCTTTTACCATCTATAATCCTAATAAAATTTCTGCTAAAGTTCTTTTTTGCCTTTTCATTTTAGGGATTTTTTTATTACATTCAGCTAATAATACTCTACAATCTCTATAATCAATGATTCGCGTTAATAGTTCAACTGCTTTGTCAAGTTCGACCGAATATTTAGCAGTTCTCATTATTTCTTTGCTTTCATTATATATTTTTTCTTTTATTGTTTCTATTTTCGATTTGCACTCAATGATAAGGTTATCAGAATCCTTCCAACCTGAAATGATTTCACATTTTTGTATTGCCACTTCAAGAGACTCTATATCATTTTCTTCCATTTTCTGCTTGGCGAAAAAATATATAGCATCTTTTTGAGCAATTTTCGCTTTATCTAAACACTGCTGTTCAAGTGATTGAGCATCTTTATAATCAATTATGGTTTTGAATGTATTTGCTGCATCTTTAAATTGTTTTTCACTATGAGCCGTATTCATCAATCTTAAAGCTTCGGTATAAATCTTATTAATTCTTTCTTGCTCATTACGCTCTATGATAAAATCAATATAACCTGCTAATTCATCAGCAAGTTTTTTGTCTGCGAAGCGAATGACTTTTTCGTAATTGATGTTATTATTAAACTCATGTTTGCAATCGGCAAGGTTCTCTTTCTTGCTCACCTTCAATTCAACCATCAATTTGCCGAGATAAGCCATTGCATTTTCAGGGTCTTGATCAAGGACCTTTTCACAATACTCGTTTGCACTGTTCCAATCCTTATCTTCAAGGAACATAAATGCGCGCTTTAAAATCGGTTCAACAGATGCGTTAGAATTATTGATAACAACAGTTTCTTTAACGGAAGATTTTTTTGAAACAATCTTTTGAACACCATGAATCAAATCCTGCATAAAGCCAATTTTACCCATATCCTGTGCCTGCAAAAATGCAAATTCCTCAGGCATATCGTATGGGCTCATATCCTTATAACACGGGATTAAGGTTTTGCTGTTATCTTGCTTAACGATTGCAAGGTATCTGCTCCACTCATTTTTAACCCATACTGCATTCATATTTTCAGCACTTGTGCCGACAACAAGCATAACCTTAGCAGAATTGAGTGCAGCAAATATGTACGGCTCATACGCTGTACCGATCTTATCTTCGAGTGTAATACGAGAGAAAAATACTCGATAGCCCTCTCGTGTAAGACTATTATAAATATCTTGAGCATAAACGCTGTCGTGTGTCCTTCTACCTTGAGTATCAGTTTCTTTATAACAAATAAAAACATCAAAAGGCTCTTCTTTATCTGAAATTTCAAGAATACCTTTTTGAATTTCATCAATAACCTTTGCTTCAGACTCATAGACATCACGCTGGTAACCGTCTGCATTTGCGATAGCTTTTTGATAATCATTATCGTTAAAAATTGATGTAAGCTGAGCGCGATTTACAGTAGGCACCTTTTTATGCGTTGCAGGGTCATCAACATACTCAATACCATAACGACAAAGAACAATAGACCAATATGCTTCAGAATCACTATTGTCCTCACCGAGTATCATTTCATAGATACCCATTGCCTTGTCAAATTCGTTATTTCTTCTGAAATGATTAGCACGCTCATAAAGATTAATTCTTTTTTCATCATCAAGTTTAGGCAGAGTTTGTTTAGTGCCACAGTATTCACATTCGCATACTGTTAGTACCTTTTCAATATTCAAATCACCGCCACACATTTTACATTTAAAAAGTGCCATAATTATTTCTCCTCATAATGCTATATTTAATCAATCTCTAAATTTTCAACTGCAAACTCCAAACATCTTTGCATAATATCATTTCTAGTTCTACCGGTTATCTTTGAAATACTATCAAGCGACTCTATCAATTCATTAGGAAGTCTGACTGATACAACAGAAGAATCACCACGATATTTTTTAGTTGTTATTTTCAATTTTTTATCAGCCATATAACCACCTCACATTATTAACAACTGCATTATACTACAAATGTAATACAGATGTCAATTTGAAAGAATTTTATTTTAATAAGTAACTTATATTAAATAAAAAATAATTACCTCTAAGATAGTCACAGCATAGCACTTAGGCGCATCATTTCAGCGATAATTCCGAAATGAGCGGAGAACCGCACCCTTGTATTCGACATTAAAATCGCCCTAAATTCATTGGTCGAAAAAAAGCAGGATAAAGGCTGGGCATAAAAATCTTTATTGCCCAGCCAAAACACACCGAAAAGCAACGCTTTTCGGACCTTTTATTTTGAGCCCAAAATGCACATCCGTGAATGTGTTTTGGTACCAAAATTCAAATTTTTTGAGCCCAATATTAACGAAAACCTACCTAATATCAAGCTTTTTTCGCAATATTTTTGATACCAAAAAGTTATCCCAAAATACAAACTTCCTATTCGATTCCATTTTTACTGGACAAATCAAAAAATTTGCGCTATTATGTGTTTTACCAAAATTGCACAATCGTGCAGAAAGGAAAAGTATATGAAACAATTTAATATTTCAAACAATATACTTTAAAGGAGGCGAAACAGAAAACGAATAAAAGAACTGTTGCCCTATGGCAACAGAAAAGAAACTTGAATTTGAAAATATACCAATTGACAATAAAGATATTTTCATAAAAGATGTTCCAAAGGACATAACAATATCAATGGCAAAATTAATCTTCCCAAGTATTCAAGAGTATTTTGAAAAGCAGGATTAATATATGACAACAGGCAGGTAGCACAAAACTACCTGCCTTAACTTTTGTAGTGATTTAGATATAAAAAAGAAATCCGAATGTATCACCTACAATGATAAAGTTCGGATTTCTACTCTTTGGCAGAGGTATAAGGATTCGAACCTTAAATGACGGAGTCAGAGTGTAAAAATCACTTTTTGAAACATACCGTTTTAAGCCAAATTTTGAAAACTAAGTCTCTCAAAAATCTCTCAGAAATTGTATCTACAGCCATTATAACTTTTTATCATAAATGGATGAAATATAACTGAATCACTATATTGAATCAACAAGATTTAATAGGAACATCAATTCTATCTCTGGCAACACATACTCCATTCTTTACCAAAAAACATTCTACATAGTGAGGGCCTTTAAAATTTGTGTTTTCCTTTTTTATTTTTGAATTTGTTTTTTCAATATTTCCTCTAATCATATTTCTGCGGATAGCCTCATCTCCAACATTTCTAACCTTCCAATAGATATCATATGGTTCCATGCAATCCGTATCCGCTATTTTAAAAGTTAACCTTTTATCTATAGCTAAATATCCTCCTGTGAATAATATAATTGATAACATTTTATCTCTAAATCCATTTTGACTAACAATACAATCTATTGTCAAAGAATACCTAATATCCACGGAAAATTTATTTTCAATAAATTCTTCTGTATTATCACAGTTGAATTCAAAGGATTTTGATACATATGTAGATGAATCATTGGAATATACAGTTCCAAACAGTTCGCTCAAGGTATCCTCAATTGTTTCGTTTTCAATTGCTTCATTTAACTTTTCAAATGCTTTTTTTGCTTTTGAAACAAATTTTCCATTATCAGAATTATAAACTTGTTGATTACTTCCTACAGCATACCAATAGGTTTGATCTTTATTTTGAGATTTTAAGTAATCAAACAGTTGTAATAAAATTTCTGTGTAATCTTCTATACTCTTATTAGCAAAATAATCATTATCATAAAAGAAATTATATACCAAAGTATCAATAAGCAACCCACCGAATTTAAAACCAATATTATTTTTCCAACATCTAACCATTCTACAAAAATCAAAATATTTATTATTCGATTGATTTTCACAGTCAAGACATTCTGTTTGCTCACTCAATGGATCTGTTATTTTCCATGAGCCACCATTATGAGTATCTGGATATTTAAATCTATTATCTGATTGCTTAAATGCTGGAACCAATTCTATTGTGTATTTATTAAAAGCTATTACAACAACTTGTCCATCTCCACTGATGTCGGAATTAGGATATTTTTCCAACAAAGTATTTTTGACATCTTGTAGCAAAGCTGATTGCCCGTTACTCTCATAATCGTTGTATTTAGTATATATTTCAGCCGGTAAATCAAATAATATATCCAAATCACTATTACCATTAACCGCTGTTTTTCTTCCTACAGATCCTACAATATACATATGAGATTCACTATCATCACTTATATCATAATATGCTTTATTTAACTTTTTTGCGATATTTCCTGTCGTAGTTGTTATATCTTCAAAATTTTTAATTTTTATATTATCACAAAAACTATTAAAATCACTCGCCATTCTCATTACGCCCCTCTCTTAAAGATCTTGGTAACATCAAATCTATTTCCCAATCTTCAAAAAACTGTTCTTGATTATTCTTTAATGCTTCTTGGGCTTTTTCATACGCCTTACTACTTGTTTGTGGCGAATTTTTGTAAATTTTATTGGTTTGTAGCAACAACTCATCCCGCTTTTTTACTATTTCTTCTGTACTCAAATTATCAAATTGTGATAACAATGAAACATAGTTTTCTCTAACTAACCACAACTGATTAGCTGTATTATTATGAGAAGCTATACTGCAAGCCATATTCTCCTCATTAAGAATTGAAGTTATTACAAATAATGCAGTGGATATAACAGTACCTAAAACAGAAACAATCTTTGCATTAGAAAAAACTGCACCAATAAAACCAGCAGTTGACAAACCTGATAATGATAACTTAACAATTTTTAACATTTTTGTGCGATTATTAATAATTCGAGCTTCTTTATTATGGCAAGTATATGTGTATACTAATTTTCCATATTCTTCACGAATCTGTTTTTTGATATTTTCTCTAACCTTATCTACATTACTCATTTAAGTATCTTCCGCCTTTCAAATATTACAAATCATATCTATGCTACTATCTATTGCTAACGAATAATAATTTTCTAAATTTCCAAACTATCACCATCAAGCAAAAACTCTTTTACCCCCATCATAAGATATCCTTTATCATCTCGGCGTGGTTTCATACTCTTTTCAACAATAACAATTTTCTTAAATGAATCATTGGTTTTATCAAATGGTCTTGTCTCCTGTTGCCATTTTTCATTATTTGGTATCTCATATGCAGACTGAATATAATACCGTTTGCTGCCTTGATTGGCTACAAAATCAATTTCGACCTGTTTACGAATTTCTTTACCCTCATCTGTCTTTTCTCTAAATTCAACTACACCAACATCAACATTGTATCCTCTATACCTAAGTTCATTGTAGATGATATTTTCCATCAAATGAGTTTCTTCTATTTTCCTAAAATTCAATCGGGCATTTCTAAGTCCGGTATCTTCAAAATAAAGTTTGTAAGGTGTACTGATATATTTCTTACCTTTTACATCATATCTCTCAGCTTTACTAATCAAAAATGAATCTTTTAAATAACCAATATATTTGTCAATTGTAGATGCGCAAAGAGTAGCATTTTTGACTGACTTGAAAGAATTCTCCAATTTTCTGGGATTAGTTAATGAAGATATACCTGAAGCTAAGACGTCTACAAGTTCACTAATCTCTTGATCAGAGTTAAGACTATTTCTTACTACTATATCTTTGATATATACATTTTTCATCTGTGTTATTAAATAATTAGCTTTTTGCTCATCAGTTTGCATTGAGGCTATTGCCGGTAATCCGCCATATACCATAAAATCATCAAATGCTTCTTCTTTTGTGCCTTCATATGCAGAATAAAACTCTGAAAATGATAAGGGAAGAATATGAATTTCATCACCTCTACCCTCAAATTCGGTTAATATGTCACTGGAAAGAAATTTAGAATTACTGCCTGTAACATAAATATCCAAATTATCCTTTCGCATATATCCATTTAACACAGCCTCAAAATTTCCAAGCAGCTGAACTTCATCAAGGAGAAGATAATACATTTCATCATCAATAATTTTGTCTGAAATGTACTTCATAAATTTTCTTGGATCAACTTTTCTATTTTGTTCACTAATATCTAAAATATCTTCATCTATAAGTAATAAATCATCTGCTGAATCAAATGCAAATCTGATAATATGACTTTTGTCTACGCCCTCGGAC
>CAMWMY010000073.1 GCA_947175465.1 uncultured Erysipelotrichaceae bacterium
CTCTTTACCACTTCTTATCATTTGAGAAAAATAATAGATTTATTTTGTTTTTTCTTACTATATAGTATATAATAGTCAAGACGAGGTGATTCCATGAATAATACAAATAAAACAAATTCGACCAACTCAAAGGATTCTAAAAAGCAAAAAAAAGCAAAGAAAAGAATAACTGCTAAAGATATATTAATGAGAAGAGAATGGGATTTTATCTTCTTACTCTTATTTACAGTCGGTTCTGTTCTTCTTTGTTTTTTACTTTATAGTTTTCAAATTCTTCCACAAACATGGCTTTATATGCTCATCGCCATCTTAGCTGCTTTAAATCTTATAGGACTTCTTCTTAATTTTTTAAAGCTTCCTATATGGGGAATTTGGATCAAGCGTATTTTCTTTTTACTACTAGCAAGTGCTTTAGCATTAGGTAGTGTTTACATTAAAGAAGCTTATAGCTCTTTACATACGATTACAAATCCAGAAACGACCAATACAGTCAATATATCGATTGTTACAAAAAAGGATAGTGACATTAAAACACAAAATGATCTATCAAACAAACGTATAGGAATTCAAACATTCAATGATAAAGAGAATTCTACTTATGTACAAACTCAGCTCCAAGAAAAGAAAGAACTGCAAGATTTAAAATATATAGAGGGAATGGATTATACAACTTTGTATAATGATTTAATCAATGATAAAATTGATGCTTTGATCATTACAGACTCGTATCTTAATTTATTGCAAAAAAGCTTCCCTACATTAGAAGAAGATATTCGTGTTATTGAAGTTTTCCAAAAACAAATTGAAGTTACTGTAAGTACAAGTGATAAAGATATTCGTTATGAAACTTTCACCGTACTAATCAGTGGTATTGATGATGTTGGTGATCCAAATGTTAATAAGTTAAGTGATGTAAATATGTTGCTTATCGTAAATCCACAAGCACATAAAATTCAAATGGTATCCTTCCCTAGAGATGCCTTTGTCCCAAATCCTGCTTTAGGAAATGGAAATGATAAATTAACACATACAGGAAATAACGGGGTAGAAAATACTTTAAAAGCTGTAGAAACACTTCTTGGCTTAGATATTGATTTTTATGCAAAAGTAAGCTTTAGCTCTATTATCGAAGTTGTAAATGCTATTGGAGGCATTGAGGTGGATGTAGAATTAAGCTTTACGGAACAAGATGAAAACCGAAGTTTTGCTGATAGTGATATTATCCATCTAGAGGCAGGTCCTCAAACAATTAATGGTAGACAAGCGCTAGCTTATGCACGTCACCGTTATACAGATGGATATGGAGATGTAGGGCGTACGCGTGCACAACAACGTGTTATTCAAGGAATTATTAATAAATTATTAACACCAGAAGGAATTAGTAAAATCAATAACTTATTAAAAATAGCACAACAGTTTATAGGTACAAATATGCCTCTTCAACAAATTACGAACTTTATTTCTTATCAGTTAGATCGAATTAAACCTTGGTCTATTGATTCATTTACTGTAGAAGCTAGTGGAGCTATGTTAACAACTGCAAGTATGGGAAGTAATCTTCCATTAAGTGTTCAGCTTTTACATAAAGACAGTGTACAAAAAATCTTAGATGTTTATACACAATTAAATAATCAAATGAAAATGAATGCATTTAGCTTTGATTTAGATGATTTAACAAAAGACCAATTAACGCTTCCAAAAAATTCAAATGTTGTATGGGCAGGTATGGATACTTCAGCTTATCAGGCTGTACAAACAATTCCAACACCTGTAACAGAAGAAGTCGATGACTCCTCATCACAAACAGATTCTTCTTCTAAGGATGAAACAATAACACCTCCTTCTACCAACACACCAACCCCACCATCTGGCGGTGATTCCGATACTACAACACCTGAAAAACCAGATGATTCAACAATAAAACCAGATCCAATAGTACCGCCATCTACAGACTCTGGATCTGGTGACAATACAAATTCACCAGACAATAAAGAATAACTAAAAAGAAAAGAGGCTACAACCTCTTTTCTTTCTGCCTTCTAACAAACTCTTTTTTACTCAAGAGCTTTTACTTTCCATGAATTTTGCTCTTTAATAACTTTTACTTTCATATTTGTTTTTAAAGCTTCCGCTCCAAAACTTGTATTTTGATATTTTAATGTTAAAGTGACACTATATCCATTATATGTTTGTTTATTATAGGTAATTTTCTCTTCTTCAACTTGATTTACCTCATGCATAATTACTTTTGGTAAATCTTCTTTTCCATATAAGTTAACGATAGTATCATAATTTTCATAAAAATAAGCCTTTGCGAAATTTTTAAATTCTTCTTTCATACTGCTTGGTATATAGCTCATACCTCCAACATCTTCCTTTGACTCTTTATTACTCATTGTAAAGAAATCATAAACAAAATTTAAAGCTACAAGCTCTGCAAGCTTAGAATCTTCTGCTTTTTGGGCAATAGCATCTGTTAATTCATTATATACTTTTGCCTGTTCATTCGTAGGATTCTTTGGTGCTTCATATAAAGAATTCTGCTTAATTTCAATTTTTTCTGGTTGTGCTTCCTCTTTGTTACATCCTCCCATAACAAATAAAGATAAGATGCTTAAAACAATACACCCTTTTTTTATAGATTGCCTCATAAATACCTCCATTTAAACAGATAATTACAGTATACCATACTTTATCTTATTATTAAAATAAATTTCTTAGCTCTTTCAAAACTTATCGAAATCTATTAGCTATTTCTTACATTCATGCTATAATAAGGGAAGATAAGGAGGTATTTCATGAACCAAATTGCAAATCATTGGGAAGATTATGAATGCATAGATACTGGAAATGGAGAAAAATTAGAGCGTTGGAATCAAATTATTTTACGTCGTCCAGATCCACAAGTTCTATGGCCAATTGATCATCATAATTCTTTATGGAATCGTCCTCATGCACATTATCATCGCTCATCAAAAGGTGGAGGTCATTGGGAATATAAGCAAAACATCCCCCAACAGTGGAATGTTTCTTACAAAGGACTTACTTTTAAAGTATCTCCTACTGGTTTTAAACATACAGGACTTTTTCCAGAACAAGCAGCGAATTGGGATTTCATGATGGATTGTATTTCAAAGGCTAAGCGCGAAATTCGTGTCTTAAATCTTTTTGCTTATACAGGAGGAGCTACGATGGCTTGTGCTTATGCGAATGCAAGTGAAGTCGTGCATGTCGACGCAAGCAAAGGGATGGTCGCATGGGCTAAAGAAAATATGCATCTCTCTCATCTCCAAGATCGAAAGATTCGTTTCATTGTAGATGATGTCTTAAAATTTGTGGCACGTGAAAAGAGAAGAGGCCGTACATATCATGCCATTATTATGGATCCTCCAAGTTATGGAAGAGGTCCTAATGGAGAAATATGGAAGCTAGAAGAGCAATTATACCCGCTAATATCAGCTTGTTTAGAAATTTTAGATGACAATCCTTTATTTTTTCTTGTCAATTCTTATACAACAGGCTTATCACCTACAATTTTACATAATCTATTATCTTCTACAATTCAAAAAAAATATCAAAAAGGATATATTCAAGCTGGTGAAATAGGACTTCCTATTACAAAAACGAATACCATACTTCCTTGTGGTATTTATGGAAGATGGATATCCCAAGATACTTCAACAACAAAAAAATAGATATAAAAGAAATGATTTCTCTTTTATATCTATTTTTCTTATTCTTCAACAAACTTCTTAATCATATCTAGGCGTTTCATTGTATCTTTGTATCCTAAATCAAACCAAGCTTGTAATTTCTCTTTATCACGTGTATAGCGGCTAACTCCATAATCAGCACTTGGTCGTAAAACGAGTGCTTTTCCCTCTTTTTCAAGCTTTTTAATCATTTCCCATTGTTCTTGGTAACGATGATGTCTTTCTTTTAAATGTTCTTGTATTTTCTTATTTTTAGGATAAAGTAAACGCGCAAGATGAATATGCCAAGTAGGAGCTGGTTTACGCTTATAATTTTCTTCTTTTGTGGAAATAAAAACATGCTTTTTATTTCCTCTTTTTATTGATTGCTCAATAGCAATCATATCAATAAGCCCAGCATCCATATACATCTTATTTTGAAATTTATGTGGCCTTGCTAGTATCAATAAAGCACAAGCTGCTTTCACAAGACTTTGATCTTCTTTCGTGTAATAAGATTTATCAAAATATTCAATCTTATTTGTATGTAAATTATAAACCCCTATATCTAACTTTGTTTCACTCTTTGCAAATGTTTCATAATCTAAAGGTGCATGATCTTCAATATAACGAAAGGTCGATTCAATTCCAAACAATCCTTTTTCACGGATTAGAGGTAAAAGTCCTACCGCACCTTTTTGAGATGCAGAATCAACACCTGTAACACGTAATCTTTCTTTTTGTCTTGATACATAAGGCAATAAATTTTCAGCTCCAGCACTAATACCTACACAATAAGGAAAAATAATATTTTGATCTAAAAAACATTGTAATACTCCCGATGTATAAGCAGCTTTGGTCCCTCCACCCTCACATATTAAACCAATATCACTTCTCATTTTTTCACCTCTTCATATTTATATACTTATTTTTTATAGATGGGAAAGCACGATATTTTCATCGTGCTCTTATTATTTTATAAAGCCAAAAGCTCTCCAAGGACGAATATACTCTAATAAAACAAGCTCTTCCTTTGGAATTCTTCCTATAATATTTTTTCTTCCATCATTAGGCATATCTTGTAAAACGATATGAAGCTCTCCTTTATAACGACTATATGCATCATTTACAATGATTACATCCCCTCGTTTTAAATCTCTTGTATGATTTTTAGCAGGAATACTTTCTTTTGCATAAGTAACACGAGGCATTGTACTTCTTGCCATATAAGCACTCATATCCCCTCTTACAAAATGAGGATGCTCATATACAATTTTCTCCTCGATAGGAGTAAGTTCGCTCTCAAATTGAATTTTAAAAGTCAATTTTCCTGGATCTATTTTTGATAAAGTAGCTAATTCTTCTTCTGAAGCATAAGCATTAGCAATAATCACATCATCAACAAGCCCTGTTGCAAATAGATGACGAGCTGCTACATCCGGTGCTAAATCACGGTGTTCTTCTAAAGTACATAATCCTTCATAAACAGGCCATGGACCATATGTATTCTCATTTTGACTAGAGACAAAAGCTGCAACTGGTAAGTGCATATCCTTAATCGCACGAGAACACTTTTCAAAATGTTCAAAGCTTAACCCTGTATAACGCTGTGGATAAAAATTATGACAAGTAATTACTTTATTAGTATTTGGATAATGAGAAAGAATATTATCAATATATTTATTACCAAAACTTGCATTAATTTCAATTTTTAAACCTTGTGGATTATGACTCATCAATGCTTCTTTTAAACCATCAAATCCTTCATCTAATCGAATTCCATCAGCATTTATTTCTTGGAAAAATGATAAATCATCATAAGATACTCCTAAACGTTCAAACACAAAAGGAGCAACATCCAAAATAACTTCCATTTGATAAGAGTGTGCATAATCAATAATTTCTTTAAACTCGTTGCATATCTCTTCTTTAGTTTTCCCATCAACACTTAATAAACAAGTAAAAATACGACGAAAACCATATTTAGAAGCCATTTGAATATAAGATTTATCTTTTTCTACTGTAGAATGTTCTGGATAAATCGAAATCCCTAATCTTGCCATAGTATTTATTCCTCCTGACCAAGTTCTTTATTTTTTTCTTCTTGTTGTATATAAGCTTCTATCGAACGAAGAAGACGTTTTGCTTTTTTCTTACTTCTACGATTATAAAATAGCATCATCAATCTATAATTCCATTTTTTCATAGATGTTTGTCCTTGAAAATCTTCTGTATAAGTAACTCCAATCTGATCTTTTTCATCCATAAGTTCGATTTCATAGCTTAAATAATTCACTCCTGTTGGCCCCTCAAATTTAGCACGATAAATATAAGGACGCTCAAAATCGACAATAGTTACTTTTACATCCCCTTTTCCCCCAATTTTACTTTTTAAACGTTTCGTATAGCTTAAGCCTTTTACTACTTGTTTAGGTTTTATTTTACGCTGCGTAGATGCACTCACATCATAAGCAATTTCTTTTACGAGTTGATCAAAAAATGCATCAGCACTCACATACAACATCTCTTTGATTTGCATATTTATTCTCCATTTCTTAGTATTATATACATCTATTATTTATTATACGATAGATTACAAAAGTTGAAAAGATGTAGAGAAAGCATTCCTATTCATTTTTAT
This sequence comes from uncultured Erysipelotrichaceae bacterium, assembly GCA_947175465.1. Taxonomy (GTDB): domain Bacteria; phylum Bacillota_I; class Bacilli_A; order Erysipelotrichales; family Erysipelotrichaceae; genus CAMWMY01. Next base: position 6,334 of record CAMWMY010000073.1, read on the forward strand.
TTGTATATACAGAAAGTATAATGTCTAAAAAATATAAAAATGCATCTCTTCTAACATTAGATGAGACACATTTTATAC
>CAMWMY010000074.1 GCA_947175465.1 uncultured Erysipelotrichaceae bacterium
CTATATGTCTTTGAATATAGCGCTTCATAGGGCGAGCCCCATAAACAGCATCGACACCTTCTTTCATAATTTTCTCATAAACTTGTTCACTTACATGAAGCTGTACATCTTTCATCGCCAAACGATTACTCAATTGCTGTATAAATTTATGCACAATTTTATATAAAACTTCCTCTTTTAAAGCATGGAAAACAACAATTTCATCAATACGATTAATAAACTCAGGTTTAAAATATTCACGTACAGCTTTTTGATAATTTTCTTCTCGATGATGCTCATCAAAAGCAAATTGTGCACCTAAATTACTAGTCATAATCAATAATGTATTTTTAAAATCGACACATACTCCTTTCGCATCAGTGATATGACCATCATCTAAAATTTGTAATAAAATATTAAAAACATCAGGATGCGCTTTTTCCACTTCATCTAATAAAACAATCGCATAAGGATTTCTGCGAACAGCTTCACTTAATTGACCTCCTTCTTCATAACCAACATAACCTGGAGGAGCACCTATCAACCTTGATACATTATGCTTTTCCATATATTCACTCATATCAATACGTATAATATGTGCTTCATCATCAAATAACTGTTCAGCTAATGCTTTGGCAACTTCAGTTTTTCCAACACCGCTTGGTCCTAAAAATAAAAATGATCCAATGGGACGATTCTCATCTTGTATTTGTGCCTTACTTCTTATAATCGCATCACTTACTAATTGCAGAGCATGATCTTGGCCAATAACCCTTTTTGCTAAAACATCTTTTAATTCTAAAAGTTTCTTTCTTTCACTTTCCACTAGGCGAGCGACTTCAATTCCTGTCCATCGTGAAACAATTTTCGCAATGAGCTCTTCATCTACGATTTCTTGTATCATAGCCCCTTGCTTTTCTTTTTCACTACGCATCTTAATTTTTTCTTCTAATGTCGGGATGATGCCATACTGTAATTTAGCTGCATCTTCATAACGTGCTTCATTTTGCGCTTTTTCTAAATCTAATTTTGCTTTTTCTAGCTGTATTTTATCTTGCTTACTACTTGCAAGTTCTCCTTTTTCATCTTCCCATTTCGTATACAATTCATCTTTTCGTGTTTTCAATTGGGTTAATTCTTGCGTAATCTGTTGGACTCTTTCCATCGATTTTTTATCTTTTTCTTGACGTAAAGCTGTCTCTTCAATTTCTAATTGCATGATTTTACGCATAAGTTCATCAAGTTCTTGCGGCATAGATTCCATTTGTACGCGTAAAGTGGCACATGCCTCATCAACTAAATCAATGGCCTTATCAGGAAGAAAGCGATCTGTAATATAGCGATTACTAAACACTGCACTACTAATTAAGGCTTCATCTAAAATTTTAACTCCATGATAAGATTCAAAACGATCTTTTAATCCACGAAGAATACTAATCGTATCTTGTAAAGTAGGCTCACTTACCATTACTTTTTGAAACCGTCTTTCTAAAGCTGCATCCTTTTCAATATATTGGCGATATTCTTGAAACGTTGTAGCTCCAATACAGCGCAACTCACCCCTAGCTAACATAGGCTTCAATAAATTAGCAGCATCCATACTTCCTTCGCTCTTACCTGCACCTACTAAATTATGCAACTCATCAATGAATAAAATTACATTTCCTTGTGCTTGTTTCACTTCATCTAAAATAGCTTTCAAACGTTCTTCAAACTCACCACGATATTTAGCTCCTGCAATCAAAGCTCCCATATCTAATTCAATTAAACGTTTTTCTAATAATGAATGAGGAACATCTCCTTTCATAATTCTCCATGCAATTCCTTCGACAACAGCTGTTTTCCCAACTCCTGGCTCTCCAATTAAAACAGGATTATTTTTCGTTTTTCTTGATAAAATTTGGATAACACGTCGAATTTCATCATCACGTCCAATGATAGGATCAATCTTCCCATTTTTTACATCTTCAACCAAATCTCTTCCAAATTTTGATAAAGATTCTAATGTTAATTCTGCTTGAGGTGTATCCATGATTTTTCCTCCTCTCCTTGCGAGTTCTTCTTCCTTACATTTCCCTTCTTGTAATGAAAAATGCTTTCTTAATACTTTCGCGATATAAGAATGATGAAACATAAGGGCAATCCATAAACTCGCTACACTCATATATTGCTCCCCAATTTCATCGCTCCACTTTTGTGCTTTATTCATAGCTTGTAAAACTTCATCACTTAAATGTGGCTTAGCCCCTTTTACAATAGCTACATTGGATAATTCTTGATCGATGATACGCAAAGCTTCCTGCTTATCAATTTGTAAACGCTGATAAAGCCCATCTAATACATCATCTTCAAAAATAGTTTTCAAAAAATGAATCGTATCAATCGAACCATGAGACTTTTCTTCACATAAGTTTAAACTACGCATACATATTTCTTGCAATCTTTGTGACATTTTTTCAATATTCATACTTCCTATCCTCCTTTTAGCACTCTAACAACAATACTGCTAATTCTATTATAACAAGTTTTTTAGCACTGTCAATAAAAGAGTGCTAAAAAACTAATAAATTCAATTCCTTTTTTTGCCATTTTTAACAAAATCTTAACAAATGTATATTCCATATTTTGTTACAATTAATAAGATTAGGGGAAAAATACTTTTTACTGTATATACTATTATTATAGGAGGATTTTATGGAATTATCATATATTTTAAAACTTCTTGGAGGGCTAGCCTTATTCATGTATGGAATGCATATGATGTCAAATGGGCTAGAACAAACAGCGGGAGATAAGTTAAAAAGTATATTAGAAAAATTAACAAAAAATCGATTTTTAGCTATTTTAGTAGGAACAGGAATTACAGCAGTAATCCAAAGCTCCTCTGCAACAACCGTCATGGTCATCGGTTTTGTGAATTCTGGTTTAATGAAGCTTCATAAAGCAGTATGGATCATTATGGGAGCCAATATCGGTACAACAATTACAGGGCAATTAATTGCCCTTGATATTAAGATGATTGCGCCTATTTTTGCCATTATCGGTACCTTCATGGTTACCTTTTTAAAAAATAAAAAAGCCAATCACCTTGGAGATGTTATTGCAGGTTTAGGTATCTTATTCATTGGTATGGACTTCATGGGAAGTGCAATGTCTCCTTTAAAAGATAATCCTGCCTTTGTACAATTGATGACAACGTTCTCAAATCCTATTTATGGTATATTAGCAGGAGCGATTTTCACAGCGATTATCCAAAGTTCTTCTGCTTCTATTGGGATTTTACAAACATTAGCTTCTCAAAAGCTCATCCCGTTACAATCAAGTGCTTTCGTTCTTTTTGGGCAAAACATGGGAACTTGTGTGACTGCCTTTCTTGCTTCTTTAGGTGGAAATCGAAATGCAAAGCGTACAGCACTTATTCACTTATTATTTAATTTTATCGGTACTTTTGCCTTTTTAATTATTTGTCTTGCGACCCCTTTTATATCTTTTGTAGAAAATTTAACACCAAACTCTCCTATTGCCCAGGTAGCGAATATACATACGATCTTCAATATCGCAACAACTTTATTAATCTTACCATTTGGTGAAAAGCTAGCTGATATTACATTACGTCTTTTACCAATATTGCCAGAAGAAAAAACATTTTCTACTACTATGGTAAATGATATCTCTTTAGGGGCTTCTAATATTGCTGTTGCAGAATTGAATACATATTTAAGACAAATGTTTCAAACGACAAGAAAGAGTTTCGAAAGTATCTCGGCTACTTATCTATTAGGTGCTAAATGTGATGTCGATTATATTAGAAAAAATGAAGATTATATCAACTCTTTAAATTTACAAATCTCTGAATTTATGACGAAATTATCTTATCTTGATTTACAAGAAAGTGACCAACAACGCTGTAATCTTATTTTTAAACTTGCATTTGATGTAGAGCGTATTGGAGACCATATTATCAATTTACAAGAATATGGTGTGATGTTAAATCACAAAGAGATTTTATTTGAAGCTTCTATTCAAAAAGAGATGGAACAAATGAAGGAAAATATCGAGCAAACTTATCAAATTTTACAAACAGAAACCCTTTACCAAAAGAAAACAAAATTAGAAGAAATTGAGCAATTAGAACAAGATATGGATGATATGTGCAGACTATTTAGAAAGAATCAAATTAAGCGTTTAAAAAATGAAGAATCTGATCCGAAAACAACGGTTATTTATAGTGACCTTCTTACCAATATGGAACGTATAGGAGATCATATGATGAATCTTGCACAAGCTTTATATAATGTAGATGTTGATTTGCAATACTCAAAATAAAAGAGCCTTTCTTCCTTATTAGGAAGACAAAGACTCTTTTTCTTTTGAATGTAATTTCATTAATAATGTTTGAACTTCATAAGTATGGCATACTTGATGATCAGCTTGATAAGGATCTACACCAAAGCGAGAATCTACACGAGCCACAACATCTATATTCGCTCTTTTCCCTGCTTCTATACCTGCTGCTGAATCTTCTACAATAATACACTCTTCTGGTGATAATCCAAGTTTCAACACGGTTTCCACATAAATTTGTGGATCTGGCTTACTTTTAGAAAACATTTCGCCACTTAAACATACATCAAAGTAATACTCAATATCACAAGCTTTTAAAATTCTTTCAATTGTTGCCATTGAAGAGCTGGAAGCTAAAGCAATCTTATATCCTTCTTGTTTTAGCCATTTCAAAAGATCTATAATTTTAGGAAAAAGTGCTTGTTTATATTTCATAGAAGAAATGGGAAATGATTGTAAAGCCTTTTGATATTGTGCTAAAGATATATTGCCTCCTAATCTTCTTGCTGTTTCTGGCCATGTATCATGTAAAGAGCGTCCTACTAAAGAAGATAAATATGTATCATCAAGCTCCTTTCCAAAAGAAGCACAAACTTCCTTTATTTGTTCTAAATTTAAAGGTTCACTATCTAACAAAACCCCATCCATATCAAATATTACCGCTTTAATCTTCATTCTTTTCCTCCTCTCTTATTTTTTGAATAGCTAAAATATAAGGAGCCTTCTCCTTATTCCACATTTTAATTTGCATAACATTGTAGTCTTTAGAAGCTAATTGCTTACTCCATTTTGCAAAATATTCACTTTCTTTTTCCCCTTCTTCATGTCCAGGATATAAAACTAAAATAAGCATTCCCTTCTTAACTAATCTTTTTAAAGCTTCTTCAACAGCAACTTTACTTGTCTCTAACATCGTCGTAATGTGTTGATCAGATTGCGGTAAATACCCAAAGTTAAAAATACCAGCATCAATTTTTTCTTTTATATAAGTAAAGGCATCCACATGAGATGCACATATTAATTTTACATTATGAAGATGATGCATATTTAATTTTTGCTTTGTTTCTTCAATACATTCTTGTTGAATATCAAATGCATAAACATAACTACTATGTTGAGCTAAAAATAAAGTATCATTTCCTCTTCCCATAGTAAAATCAACACTAATATGACAATTAGGTACATATTCTACAAGAAGATCATGTGCGATTTCTACTATCTTTTTCATACCATCACCTTTTTTCATTATACAATATTTTTTCATTTCAAAACATAAAATCCTATGCAGATATCTAAAAATTAAGTATAATACGCTTAGGTGATTCTTATGAAGCAAATGCTTCCTAGCTATATTAAAACTATTTTAACAATCTTACATCATGCACAAGCAGAAGCTTTCTTAGTAGGTGGCTGTGTTCGTGATATGATTTTAAAACGTCCTATTCATGATTATGATATTGCGACGAATCTATCTCCCTCACAAGTACAGCTTCTCTTCCAACAAAAAGGATATACGGTAGTATCAACCGGTATTGCCTATGGTACGGTAAGTATTTTAATTCATCATCAAATCGTAGAAGTTACAACGTATCGAATGGAAACATCGTATCAAAATCATCGCTTTCCATCTCAATTTCACTACGCTAAAAATATAGAAGAAGATTTAAAACGAAGAGATTTTACGATGAATGCCATTGCATACCATCCCCAAATTGGATATATTGACCCTTATCAAGGGTATGAAGATATCCAAAAAGCTTGTATTCGTTGTGTAGGAGATCCTCATCAACGCTTCCAAGAAGATGCTTTACGTATTTTACGTGCATTACGCTTTTCATGCACATTGTCATTTTCAATTAAAAAAGACACTGCAAAAGCTATTCAAAAAAATACCCATCTTCTAACCCACATATCTCAAGAACGTATTCGTAATGAATTCACTAAGATGTTACAAAGTAATGCTGAAAACCTCTTTCTCTTTTTAAAAGAATTTAATGTTTTATATTATATTCTTC
>CAMWMY010000075.1 GCA_947175465.1 uncultured Erysipelotrichaceae bacterium
AAATACAAAGATAAAGATATAACAACGAATCTTTTAATTTCTTTAAAACACATGAAATTGCTTTATAATACTTTTACACAAGAAACAAGTAATAAGCAATTATTCAAAGATATTAATAAACTTTATGAAGAAATTAGCGATATGCAACAACAGCTCTTTGAACTCATGAAGCAGAAAAAGTGGTATGTTATGCAAGCGGAAGAAAAAACTAAAATTTCAAAAGCATACACAAAATTTGCCAACTGTTTAGAGCAAATGAACGCTTCTTAAAAAAGGATACCCTCTTCATGATTACAACTAGTATATAGAAAAAAAGAGAATAACAAGCTTCACAAGTTATTCTCTCTTTTTTCATAATTAAAGCTTTTCCCCGTTAGAAGCAATCACTTGTTTATACCAATCAAATGATTTTTTCTTTCTTCTTGAAAAATCTCCACTTCCATCATCGTATTTTTCAACATAAATAAAGCCATAACGTTTTGCCATTTCCCCTGTACTAGCAGATACTAAATCAATACATCCCCATGGTGTATATCCAAGTAAATCTACCCCATCTTTCACAGCTTCATGCATTTGTTCAATATGTTGTCTTAAATAATCAATACGATACGTATCGTCAATAGTTCCATCCGCTTCTATTTTATCATAAGCTCCTAATCCATTTTCCACAATCATCAAAGGTATTTGATAACGATCATAAATTTCATTTAAAGTATAGCGTAATCCTTCTGGATCAATTTGCCAACCCCAATCACTTGCTTTAAGATGTGGGTTGGTAACACCACCAAGGATATTTCCTTCTGCAGCTAATTGATCTTTATTGGCTGTCATACATCCTGACATGTAGTAAGAGAAGGTATAGAAGTCTACACAGCCTTCTTTTAAGATTTCTAAATCTTCTTTTTCGATTTCAAGATGAATATTATTTTTTTCAAAATAGCGTTTCATGTAGTTAGGATAGCTTCCTCTTACTTGCACATCTCCACAAAACCAATTCATCAAATGACTCTTTTCTTGACATGCTATTACATCTTTTGGATGACAAGTTAAAGGATACATCGTCGCAAATAATTGCATACAACCTACTCGATATGTCGGATCAATTTCATGTGCTAGTTTTACTGCTTTAGCACTTGCGACAAATTGATGGTGTAACCCTTGGAAACGAAGTTGTGGTATATCGGCTTGTTTCATAAAATCTTGGCTACCTTCATTTAAAATCCCTTGTCCTAAAAAGCCACCTATAGGAGCTACTGCACTATTGATCTCATTGAAAGTCAACCAATACTTTACTTTCCCTTTATATCTTTTAAAGATAGTTTCGCAATATTTTGTAAACAAAGCAATCATTTTTCTTGATGCCCAACCATTGTATTTTTGTGTTAATGCAAATGGTGTTTCATAATGTGAAATAGTAATAAGAGGTTCTATATTATATTTTAAACACTCATCAATTACTTGATCATAGAAACGTAACCCTTCTTCATTTGGTGTTTCTTCTTCCCCTGTAGGAAATATTCTTGTCCAAGCAATTGAAAAACGAAATACTTTAAATCCCATTTCCGCAAATAACGCAATATCTTCTTTATAACGATGATAAAAATCAATAGCTTCATGACTTGGATAAAAAATCCCTTCTTCTAATACCGGCGTAATTCTTCTGGATTTTGTATGAGACCCTCCTGTACAAATATCTGGACAAGCAATCCCTTTTCCACCATCTTGCCATCCACCTTCTAATTGGTTAGCAGCTGTTGCTCCTCCCCATAAAAAATCTTTTCTAAATGTCATTTTATTTCCTCCTTGTTTGCTTTATTAAAATAGTACTGTCATTAAGTTTTCTTCTTTTTGAATCTCTTTATTTTCAGTTGGTAAAATATCCACCATGTCTTTACTATTGGTAATAAGAATCGGTGTTTGTGTAGAAAAACCTGCTTTTTCAATCTCTTCTAAATCTACTGTTAAAAGAGGTTGTCCTTCTTCTACGATATCCCCTTGTTTAATATGTGCAACAAAGCCTCTTCCTTCCATTTGCACAGTATCAATACCTACATGAATTAAAATTTCTACTCCTGTATGACTTGTAAGTCCAATTGCATGTAGTGTTGGAAATAATGTTGTCACAACACCGCTTACAGGTGCAACTACTTTTCCATCGCTTGGAAGAATTCCTACTCCATCTCCTAAAGCACCTTGTGCAAAAGCATCATCTTTCAATTCATGTAAAGGAATAACTTTCCCACTCATTGGAGATAAAATCTCCTCTTTTTTAACACTCTCTTTTGTTTGTCCACTTTTGGTATCTTCTTGTAATCCTTTTGTTGTACTATGCGTAGTCACTATAGAACGATCTTTCCAGAAAAAATACGTTAATAGGAAGGCAACAACCATAGAAGCAGCAATACATATCAATGAAGAATACATACCTGTTGCATCTCCTGTTTCAGAAATAAAGTTTACAATTCCAAAAACTCCTAATCCACCCATAATATAACTTTTACCACCTAGAAAAGCAAAGATTCCTCCACCGATGGCGCTCCCTATACAAGCAAAAATAAATGGTTTTTTCTCAGGTAAAGCAAATCCATAAATTCCAGGTTCTGTAACTCCAAAAATACCAGAAATAATCGCTGGAATTGCAAGCGCTTTTCTATTTTTATCTTTCATTTTAATATACATAGCTACAATCGCAGCTACAAGTGCAAAACTATGACCAAATGATCCAATCAAAATCGTATCATACCCTAAAGTAGTAACATTGATCACTGCTAAAGGCACAAGCGCCCAGTGCAATCCAAAGATTACTAAAATCATGAATGTAAAACCAACAATAACACCTGTTAATACTGGTGAAAAGGAATAAATAGCTGAAAAGGCATCCGTTAATAAGCCCGTAAGAATAGAAACGATTGGTCCAATAAATAATAATCCTACAGGAACACTAATAAGTAAAACAAAGAATGGTACAAAGAACGTTTGCAATATTTCTGGCACCCATTTTTTCGCATATTTCTGTACAAAAGATGCAAAGGCTACAATTAAAATAACTGGAATTACCGTCATTGTATAATTAACCGCAATAAAAGGAACTCCTACAAAAGTAGTATAGTAATCCCCTACAATAGGAAGTGATCCAAGTGCTTTTGCACCTTGTGCAATTATATCTGCTTGAATGGTTGGATAACATAGAGCTCCACCTATCAATAATCCTACAACAACATTCACTTTAAACTTCTTAGCTGCTGTATACCCCAACATAATCGGGAAAAAATAAAAAGCTGTATCTCCAATCGCATTTAATATGGCATACGTCCCACTTTCTCCAAATGATGGCCCTAGTAAAAATAAAAGTAGAGCATTTAATCCTTTAATAATCCCAGAAGCACATAGTGGTCCTAATACAGGTTGGAAACATCCTGTAATAATATCAATCATTTTATTAAGGATCCCTTTTGGTGCTTCTTCTTTAGCACCTGGTGCTTCATTGCTAAAGCCACCAATTTCACATATATCTGCATATACCACAGGTACATGATTTCCAATAACAACTTGATACTGTCCAGCACTATGCATAACAGTAATTACACCATCCATACTTTTTAAAACATCATCGTTTGCTTTTGACTCATCTTTCAAACGAAAACGAAGTCTTGTAATGCAGTGTGTCACACTATTTACATTTTCTACACCACCAACATTACGCAAAATCTCTTTTGCTAAGCTTTCATATTTACTCATCTTTATTACCTCCACTTTTCTTGGTATATGAAAGGAAGGTTTAGCCAACTGAATGTAACTATCCAAAACACTTATTTTCTACTTCCCAGCCCCTTTCAAAAATGATCAATATTTACTCGCTATTTACATATTCGTTTTGTAAATAACTCTTTCAATATGAATCGTCAAATATAATTTCTCTTCATCTGATAACGTATATGCATACTTCTTTTGTATAAATGAAGCAATATCTTCTACACATTGGTATGCATTCTTATATCTTCTTTTTACCAAATCTAACAAGTCCTGATCATCTTCACTATGATAGGTTGTTTTCGTAAGCAATCGCTGTGCAAAAAATTTAAGGTGTGTAATAAATCGATAGTAATAAACAGAACTTTCATCAAACTCTATTTGAAATTTATACTTTACAATATTCGATATTTCCTGCATAACTTTCGTCATTTCATACATATTTTGCATACTATCTTCATCAATTTCAGCATTAACAAAATGAAGTGCAATAAAACCTGCTTCATCTTCAGGAAGCTGTACTTTTAATTTCTTTTCAATCATAGAGATAGCCACTTTTCCAACTTCAAACTCATCTGGATAAAAACGTTTGATCTCCCACAACAAAGCATTTTTAATTGTGATTCCCTCTAAATATCTTGCTACAGAAGTAAAAATATGATCAACAAGTGATATAAAAATCATTTCATTGATTCTTTTTCCTAATCTTGTTTTACTAAAAACAATAATTTCTTCTGTCAACTCTAAATATTCCAAAGGAATATCCACAATTAATTCTTGTAATTTATTCAATGCTTCTTGGTTTGTTAATGTAAATACTTTCTCTATTTTACTTGGATCGATTTCATCTCCTACCTTCTTTTGAAACGATATACCTCTTCCCATAATAACTTTTTCAATATGCTTATCTTTCACAACAATGACATTATTATTTAGTACTTTATCAATAATCACACCCTATCTCCTTTCCAATTACGTAAAAAAACCTACACACTAAGAAAGCACGAAAATGATACATTTTCTACTTTTTAGAATGTAGGTTTAGCTTGCTTTGAACAATAACTATCCTTTACATTAATTATCATAGCATACTTATATTAAGTTTGCAACCGTTTTCATTTATAATCTAGTCTTCTATATCAATATTGTGCATAATAAACCAATAGCACCTCCCACAACAAATAGCAAACCTATCCCAGCAATTTTTTTACATCGTTCTAATTGTTTAAAGCTATTTTCATCCTTATGAATAATAAGATATTTTCTTCTTCTAATTAAATATGTAAGAAGACCACTTGCATTATTCCCACTGATTGTAAAAAAGCCCCATAGTTTAGGATGTTTTAATCCTCTTGCTGTTGCATCAATCACTGTCATACGATAAATTTGAAAACTGACACAAAACACACCAACAAAGGCAACTGCACTACAAATAATAGCTAAGACCATATTTAAATCCACCATAAGATATCCTCCTTAAAATTTTTTAATTATTTGATAAAGCAATGCAGATGAGGTGATAACCATAAGACTAAATATCCCAACTAAAAAATATTGGTTATCTGGTAGAAACATATTTAATGTTATGAGCAATACAACAACCATGATATTCACCATGATTGCCCATATCATTTTTTTATTGCTTTTTACAACATTTGTACTTTCCTCTAAATATTCCATCATTTTTTCATCACCTTTTAACAACACATCAAGACTTATAGAATATAGATTGCTTAACTCTATTATATTTATAATATCTGGATATGATTTTTCATTTTCCCAATTAGAAATTGTCTGTCTTGATACATTAAGTTTTTCTGCGACATTTTCTTGTATCATTCCAGACTGTATTCGTGCATTTTTAAGTTTTTGCCCTATTTCCATATTTGCCTACTCCTTTCAACGACATTGTCAATTATAGAAGATAAAATGTCTATCAAAAATATTTGACATTGCACATGTGAGTGCTAAAATTCTTTTACATTGTTTAAATACAAAGCTTTTTCTTCATTATAAAGAATATCAAATATATATTTATAGATTTTAAATAAAATTCTTATCTAAAAAGTTCTCTTTCACCATCATTCTTTCTTACTATTTAAAATAACAATTTTACTCATTCTCAGTGCTATATTATATATAAATAAAATGTGATCTTTCAACCACATTTAAATTTTTCTATTGACTACATTTATCTTTACTAATACCAAAAACTAAAGAATCTCTTACCTTAAGCTTATAACTATTTCTAACTGATACACAAAATATATCTGCTAATTTGAAAAACTATTATTTTCTCAACTTTATTCTCCTATATTCGTATACTTCGAAAGACCACTAACTATTTTTAAAAGTTCTTCTTTTACAGAAGATTTAAAACTTAAATCTCCAATTTTAATATCACCTTGTTCTGCTTTTTTATCATTTCCAAAAACAGCTTGATAGACTTGAGATAATTTATCCTCAAGTGTAGCCTCAATTTCTTCCCCTTTTTCTATATTGAGCATTTTTGTTTCATTAAGATTCATTATAAAACGATGGTTATGCTCAAACTTTTTTG
>CAMWMY010000076.1 GCA_947175465.1 uncultured Erysipelotrichaceae bacterium
ATATAATAACTGTTGAAAACTTACCTTTTATATAATTTGTTTTCCACTTTTCCACAATAAGTTGTTTTCCACAATCTTTTTTCCACAAAAATCATTGTGGAAAGATGGGGAAAACTTTTATTTTCTATTATATAAGCTTACTTTTCCTGTGGAAAATAATGTGGAATATACTTTAGGAGGATTTATATGCCCAATTATTTAAAATCTCATCTCGATAATATTTGGCAAACAACACTACAAAATATTGAAAAAAGTGATCATTTTGATAGTGCTGTTTTCAATACATGGATTAAAGATTCTACTTTATATGATATAAAAGATGATTTAGCTTCTATTGTCGTTCCTTATAAAATTAACAAACAAGCAATGATGGGAAGTATTCAATTTATCCAACAACAATTATCTGCAGTAATCGATATGGAGATTTCTTGCCAAATCTTTTTAGAAAATGAAATATTAGAATATAAAAATACAAATGATGCTCTTCGTAGAAGTAAAGTTATATTTGAAAATAAAATAAAGAAAGAATATAACTTTGATAACTATATTGTAGGAAAAAATAATCGCGAAGCACAAGCTGCTGCTTTATCTTGTTGTTATCAACCAGGAAACTTTAACAACCCATTATTTATTTTTGGAAATTCTGGACTAGGGAAAACGCATTTAATGCATGCGATTGCAAACTATGTAAAAGAAAATCGTCCTGAAGAAAAAGTTTTATATATCTATAGTGAAGATTTTGTAACGCTTCTTATTGAAGCAATGAAAAATAAAACCGTAGAAGAGGTAAAAGAGCGTATTAGTGAAGTGGATTACTTACTTATTGATGATATTCAGCGCTTAACACAAAGTACATCACAAGAAATCTTTTTTAACTTATACAATAAATTAATTACCAATAATAAACAGATTGTTATTTCAAGTGATATCCATCCTAGTGAATTAAAAGGAATCGAAAATCGTCTTATTTCACGTTTTAGTAGTGGATTATCAGTATCCATTGGATCTCCTGAATTTGAAACGGCAAAAGCGATCTTACATAAAAAAATGGAAGGACGTAAAGATGAAATTATGATCCATGATGATGTTTTGGACTATTTAGCTATTCGTTTTTCAAGTGATGTGAGAAAATTAGAAGGAGCTCTTAATGAATTATTCTTTAAAGCTATTTTACATAATCCAGAATGTATTAATCTAGCTTTTGCACAAGAGATTTTTAAAGAAAATCCTATCATTCAAAAAGAAGAGGAAATTACTGTTAAAAATATCAAAAAGTGTGTATGCGAATTTTATGGTTTAACAACACAGCAAATCGAATCGAAATCAAGAACTGCAAATATTGCCAATGCTCGTCATATTGCTATTTATCTTTGCCGACAACATTTGGAAATACCTTTTACCAAAATAGGATTAGAATTTGGGGGAAGAGATCATTCTACGGTAATGTCTTCTTATGAAAAGATGAAACAATATTTAAAAGAAAAAGAATCTTTTCGCCAAGCAGTTGAGAAAATTGAACATCAATTAGGTATAAATTAAAACTTTTCAACATGTTTCCACTTTTATTCCATAGTAAATTTTGTTAGAATATATAGTAAAGTAAGGTGAAATTGTGAGTTTTCCACATTTTCCACAGCCTTATTATTATATAATTATTAAAATAAAAAGAAGAAGGGAGACTACCCATGTATTTTAAAATATCAAAAAAACAGTTTTTTAACACTTTATCAATTGTAAGTAGAGCTATTTCTACTTTCTCACCATTGCCTGCTTTTTCAGGAATTAAAATTGAAGCTTTTTTAGATCATCTTATTTTAACAGGTAGTGATTCTGATATATCAATTCAAGCGAAATTAGATACTAATGAAGAATACTTACTTGAAATTAAAGATACAGGATCTGTTGTTATTGAAGCTAAATATATATTAGATATTGTAAGAAAAATAGATTCTGATGATATTGAAGTTGAAATTATTGATGGATTACTCACTAAGATAAGTGGACATAGTGCAGAATTTAAAATTAATGGTATGAGTGTAAATGAATATCCTTCTATTGATTTTACGAAACCTACAGAAAGCTTTACTTTAGAAGGAGAAAAACTTCGTACAATGATTTTACAAACATCTTTTGCGACAAGTGATAAAGAAACAAGACCTGTATTAACAGGGGTTAATTTTGAATGTAAAGATACACTTTTACAATGTGTAGGGACGGATTCTTACCGTTTAGCTAGAAAATATATTACATTAGATAAGAGTTTACATTTCAATGTTACAATACCATCTCGTTCATTAAATGAAATTAGTAAAATTATTGAAAGTGAAGATGTAGAAATAGCAGTAAATGATAAAAAAGTCCAATTCTTATTTGATAACATTTTAATTCAAACAAGATTGATTGATGGTATTTATCCTGAAACAAGTCGTTTAATTCCACAGTCTTTTGATTATCAACTTACTATTGATTCTAAAGATTTATTAGATGCGATTGACCGTGCAAGTTTTATTAAAAATGATGGTGTATCTGTTATTAAATTTTCTTTAGATGAAAAAGAATGTGTTCTTTCTTCAAAATCCGTAGAAGTTGGATCATCTACAGAGATTTTAAGTAGTGCTAGCTTTGAGGGAAATACTCTTGAGATAAGTTGTAATGGTCGCTATGTTTTTGATGCGATTAAGTATTTAAATGGCTCTCTTGTGAAGTTTTCCTTCTGTGGTGATATGAAACCTTTCATTATTCAAACGATCAATGATGATAGCGTATTACAACTTATATTACCAGTACGTACATATGCATAAAAATGCTATATATTGAAAACTGCTTTTTGCAGTTTTTTTCTTTTTTTATCATCAGAAAAAAGAAATAGTCAAAAAAAGAAATTTTATAAATGAATAGAATTAAAAAAAGTGCATTAGAATACATGAAAATATAAGGAAATATCCTTTTTCATACACCAAAAAGACAAATTTTATGATATAATATAGAGGTTGAAAGAGGTTTTAAAATGGATATAAAAATAACAACAGAGTATATTACTTTAGGACAATTATTAAAACTTGGAAATTATATTCAAAGTGGAGCTGAAGCAAAATTTGCAGTTAAGCAACTTGCGATTACAGTCAATGGAGAAAAAGAAGATCGTAGAGGTCGAAAACTTTATCGTAATGATGAAGTAATCATTGAAGGAGATACATTAATTATTCGATGAAAATTAATAAGATTAGACTTCGTAATTATCGGAATTATCAAAACTTACAATTAGACTTAGAACATGGTGTTCATTTTATTATAGGGAAAAATGCACAAGGAAAAACTAATTTATTAGAAGCTATTTTTTATCTTTCGACAACACGATCCCATCGTATCCAAGAGGATAAAGAACTTATACGAGAGGGAGAAGCTTCTTTTGTAATCGATAGTTTTATAAAAAAAGAAGATACATCGTTTGAACAGAGAATATGTGTGGATGAGAAAGGAAAACATCTTTTTATTTATCACACTCCTGTGCGAAAAGTATCTGATTTTATTGGTGAATTTAATGCTGTTATGTTTTGTCCAGATGATATGCGATTATTTCATTCTTCTCCAAAAGTTAGAAGAAAATTTATGGATATGGAGCTCAGTAAGATGAGCAAACAATATACTAGTACGTTAAACTCTTTTTATCGTTTGTTGAAAGAAAGAAATGCTTGTTTAAAACAAGAAACGATAAATCAAGATTTTTTACAAGTACTAACACAACAAATGATTCAATATGAAATTGTGATTATTAAGCAAAGATATCAATTTTTATTAAATTTAATGAAATATTGTAAACCTTTTTATGAAGAGTTATCACAAGATCAAACAATATTATCTTTTGATTATATGAGTTGTGTACCTTATGAACAAGAAGAAGTTATGATAGAAGAATTAAAAAAGAAATATGAGAAAGCATTGCCTAGAGATCTTATGGTAAAACAGACGACAGTTGGTATTCATAAAGAAGATTTTATGTGGCTATTAAATGGGAAAAAAGTAGAATCTTTTGCATCACAAGGCCAAAAAAGAAGTATTCTTTTATCTTTAAAGGTTGGAATTGTGCATATGATTCACTCTGTTATAAAAGAATATCCTGTATTATTATTAGATGATGTTTTTTCAGAACTTGATCAATTTCGAAGAAAAAAATTACTTCTCTTCTTACCAAAAGAGGTTCAAATTTTTATCTCTTCTACAGAGTTAGAAGAAATACCAGATTTGCAAGATAGAGCCTTTTATGTTTGGAAAGTGGAGAATGGTTGCATAAGCAAGCAATAGGAGGAAGATGTTCATGGAAGATATAAAAGTAAATCATTCTTATACTGCTGATGATATCCAGGTTTTAGAAGGCTTGGAAGCTGTACGAAAAAGACCAGGGATGTATATTGGATCTACAAGCGAAAGAGGATTGCATCATTTAGTATGGGAAATTGTAGATAATTCTATCGATGAAGCATTAGCTGGTTATGCAAGTGATATCGAAGTTAAAATAGAGAAAGATAATATTATTCGAGTAGAGGATAATGGACGTGGAATGCCTGTAGGGAAGCATAAGAAGACAGGAATTTCCACAGTAGAAACTATTTTTACGGTTTTACACGCTGGTGGAAAATTCGGTGGAGGTGCATATAAGGTATCTGGAGGTCTTCATGGAGTTGGTGCTAGTGTTGTAAATGCTTTATCGAAATGGTTAGAAGTTTTTGTACATCAAGATGGCAAAGAACATTACATCCGTTTTGAAAATGGTGGACATACATTAGAACCTCTTAAAATTATTGGTGATACTGATAAACATGGATCCATCGTTCGTTTTAAGGCTGATGAGGAAATCTTTCAAGAAACAACTGTTTATAATTATGAAACGTTAAATACAAGAATACGACAGTTAGCGTTTTTAAATAAAGGGATTAAGTTGATTTTAAAAGATGAAAGAGGAGAAGAAAAAACATCGGTTTATAAATATGAAGGTGGTATTCGTGAATACGTAGATTATTTAAATCAAAATAAAGCTGTATTACATGAAGAAGTTGTTTATGTAGAAGGGATGGAAGAAGGAATTATTGCGGAAATCGCTCTACAATACAATGATGGTTATTTACCTAATGTTTATTCTTTTTGTAATAACATCAATACCCATGAAGGTGGAACGCATGAAGATGGTTTTCGTTTAGCACTTACACGTGTAATCAATCATTATGCGAAAGAAAATAATTTTTTAAAGAAAGATGAAAGCTTATCTGGAGATGATGTACGAGAAGGATTAACGGCTATTATCTCTGTTAAGCATCCAGATCCTCAATATGAAGGACAAACAAAAACAAAATTAGGAAATAGTGAAGTTCGTAAAATTGTATCAGGAATTTTATCGCAACAATTAGAGCGTTTCTTTATGGAACATCCTGATACAGCAAAGATTATTGTTGATAAAGCTATTCTTGCAAGTAAAGCACGTTTAGCTGCGAAGAAAGCAAGAGAGCTTACAAGAAGAAAAAGTGCTTTGGAAATATCTTCTTTACCTGGGAAATTAGCAGATTGTTCAAGTAAAGATGCGACAGAATGTGAAATTTATATTGTCGAGGGGGATTCAGCGGGTGGAAGTGCCAAACAAGGAAGAAATTCTAAGTATCAAGCTATTTTACCTTTGCGAGGAAAAATTTTAAATGTAGAGAAAGCACGTTTACATAGAATTTTTGAAAATAATGAAATTCGCTCGATGATTACAGCATTTGGTTGTGGTATTGGAGAAGAGATGGATATTCAAAAATTACGTTATCATAAAATTATTATCATGACCGATGCCGATGTCGATGGTGCTCATATTTGTACTTTATTATTAACTTTCTTCTATCGTTATTTAAAACCGATTGTTGAAGGAGGTTATGTATATATTGCACAACCACCTTTATTTAAGGTTGCTAAGGGAAATCGTGTTGAGTATGTTTATAAAGAAGAACAGATGGAACTTGTAAAAAAAGAAATGGGAGAAAATGTCAATGTTCAACGATATAAGGGATTAGGAGAGATGAATCCTGATCAATTATGGGAAACAACAATGGATCCTGAATTTCGAACATTAAAACAAGTTTCTATTGAAGATGCGATGGAAGCTGATGCCATTTTTGGAATGTTAATGGGAGATGAAGTAGAGCCAAGACGAAATTTCATTCAAGAAAATGCAATATATGTTAAAAACTTAGATATTTAGGATGTATGTTCAATGATGTATACAAATAATAAAGATAAGTTAATACCAGTGAATATATCTGATGTCATGAAGA
>CAMWMY010000077.1 GCA_947175465.1 uncultured Erysipelotrichaceae bacterium
TATCTTTACATTCAAAAACAGTATTATCTATGCATCCATCAAGTGAAGATTTAAAAATGATGTTGTATCTTTTTAAGCCTAAATTTTATATACCTGTAAAAGGAGAATATCGTCATTTAGTTATGAATGCCAATTTAGCTACGAACATGGGATATTTAGCGGATCATATTTTAATTTTAGATAATGGGCAAATTGCTGAGTTTGAAGATGGAAAGCTTGTATCAGCAAGTGAATATCTAACATTAGAAGATACTTTAATTGATGGAAAAGAAAATTGGGATGTTACTGGAGTTGTATTAAAAGATCGTGAAGTTTTATCAACCGATGGTGTGATGATTGTCGGTGTTGGTGTGAATATGAAAACGAAAGAGATTATCAATGGGCCTGATGTACAAACCAGAGGACTTATTTATTTGAAAGATGCTGAGCATATTGTAAAAGAAGTAGGAAATATAACGGCACAATGTATCTTAGAAGCAGTGAAAAGCAAAAACTATGATAATCTTGGTGTAAGAGGAGAAGCACGTGATAAGATTAGTCGTTATTTAGCTAAGGAGACAGGAAAGCGCCCAATGGTATTGCCAGTGATTATTGAAATTAATGTTTAAAATATTAGGGAGTGAAAAGCCTTATGGCAAAGAATAAAACACGTAAAAACCAAAAAAAAAATGGAGCTGTAGAAAGTGAAATTATCATCTATATTTATGCTTTAATATGCATTATGTTAGCTGTGATTGGGGCCTTAGAAATAGGGTTTGTCGGGCGTTTAACAACGAGTGCTATAAAGTATTTTGTAGGTAATTTATATGGTGTTATTTACGGTGTCATAATCATCTTTAGTTTTATGATGATTATGAAAAAAAACTATAAGGATATTCCTATGAAATATGTAGTCGGTGTATTTTCTTTATTCACCGCTTTACTTATTGCCGCTTCTATACCGAAAGATGAGACATTGAAGGGGATGCCTGTTCTTTCTTCTTTTCTTTCGAATTCGGTTGCGATTTTTAAAGGGGAGTTAGCGCAAGGTGGAGGACTATTTGGAGCTGCTCTTGTTGCTCTATGTAGCTTTTTATTTGATTATACAGGAACATGGCTTGTCATTGCTGGACTTATAATCCTAGGAATTTTAGTAATGTTGAATCGCTCGATCTTAGGAAAAGTGAAACATCTTGCATCTCATATGAAAAAACCTTTCCAAGATCGAAAGGAAAGACCAAAGAAAAAAAGAAAAGAAAAGCTAG
This sequence comes from uncultured Erysipelotrichaceae bacterium, assembly GCA_947175465.1. Classification (GTDB taxonomy): domain Bacteria; phylum Bacillota_I; class Bacilli_A; order Erysipelotrichales; family Erysipelotrichaceae; genus CAMWMY01. The sequence goes on from CAMWMY010000077.1 coordinate 1,245, forward strand.
AAGTAAGCGAAGAAGCAGCGCAAGAACAAGTGATGAGTATTGATGATCGGGTGAAAAAAGGAAGAGTCTTTTTAGATGTCGATGATGATTTTGAAGATGTGATAGAAGAAATGGAAGAGCCACAAGAAAGCTTTTCGATGATGGCTGATGAACCTACATATACAAATGCGAAAGAAGAAGCGCAAGAAGCTTCTTTGTTTATCGAAGACTATAGTCATTATAAATTACCACGCTTAAGCTTATTGAAGGATAATATAAAAAAAGGAAAGTCAGCTTCTAATGTGACAGCAGCCAATGATCGTGGGAGAAAGCTTATTGAAATTTTAGATGAATTCCATGTCAAAGCAAGCCTTGTTGCTACACATATAGGACCATCTGTAACCAAGTTTGAAATTAAGCCAGATTTAGGAGTTCGTGTAAATAAAATTAGCAATTTACAACATGATATTAAAATGGCATTAGCTGCGAAAGATATTCGTATTGAAGCACCAATTCCAGGGAAATCAGCTGTAGGAATTGAAATTCCCAATGTTGAAAAAACGGCTGTATATATGAAAGAGTTAATCCGTAATTTACCAGACTCATGCAAGGATAAAAAATTATTATTTGCACTAGGAAAAGATCTTATGGGAGAATGTATTTACGGAGAGTTAAATAAAATGCCACATTTATTAATAGCTGGGGCAACGGGTAGTGGAAAATCCGTATGTGTTAATGCAATCATTACATCAATTTTAATGCGAACCAAACCTGATGAAGTTAAATTATTATTAGTGGATCCTAAAAAAGTAGAATTTACTCCTTATGCACAGGTTCCTCATCTTATCGGACCTGTAATTAGTGATGGAGAAGAAGCTAATCGGGCATTAAAAGTGATTGTAAATATGATGGATCAGCGTTATGAGTTATTTTCTATGGCGGGTGTAAGAAATATTGCAGGCTATAATGCTTATATTGAAAATCATCCAGAAGAAGGATTAAAGAAAATGCCTTGGATTGTCGTTGTAATTGATGAACTTGCTGATTTAATGTTAGTTGCAGCAAAAGAAGTAGAATCAAGCATTCAAAGGATAACTCAATTGGCACGTGCTGCAGGTATTCATTTAATTGTTGCAACACAAAGACCAAGTGTCGATGTAATTACAGGGGTAATTAAAGCAAATATCCCTTCTCGTATTGCTTTTGCTGTTTCATCAGCTGTAGATTCTAGAACGATTTTAGATCAAATGGGAGCTGAAAAGTTATTAGGATTTGGGGATATGTTATATATTCCTGTAGGGGATAGTGTAGCTACTCGTGTACAAGGAGCATTTGTATCAGATGAAGAAGTAAGTGCTATTTGTGAGTTTGTATCCAAGCAAGCACGTCCTAAGTTTGATGATGCTTTCTTACGCTTAGAAGCATTTGATCAAGAAAATGAAATGACGCAAACAAGTCTTGTGGAAGATCCTTTGTATGAAGAAGTAAAAACTTTTGTTGTAACAACGCGCAAGGCAAGTACTTCTTTAGTACAAAGAAAATTTAGTGTTGGTTATGCAAGAGCTGCTCGTTTGATTGATTTATTAGAAGAAAGAGGAATTATAGGTCCTAGTAGAGGAAGTAAGCCTCGTGAAGTTTATTTGAAAAATGAGGTTGAAGAAGAGATATAATTTTATATAATATTTTTCTACATCTTCAAGAAAATTTTGATTGTTGTAGAATGTAGAAAATAATAAGCAACATACTAAGAATGGAGGTAGAACTATGAAAATAACGGAAGGCGTGCATTTACAGGTTATTCCTACAAGTAAATTTAAAGATATTAGCATTAGTATTCGCTTTATGGCAGATTTGCATGAAGAACATGCAACAATTCGCTCTTTACTTGCACTTATGCTATGTGATCGCTGTAAACGATTTGATACAAAGCAAAAAATGAGTATTCATCAAGATGAGCTTTATGGAGTTAGTTTACATGCGCAAACATTAGGATATGGAGCAGCTCAAGTACTGGATATAAGAAGTAAAATGATTCATCCTAGCTATGTAAAAGAGCCATCACTATTTGAAGATGTATTTCGCTTCTTACATGAAATTATTTTTTCGCCTCTTCTTAATGAAGCTGTTTTTCAAGAATCAAAAAAGATCTTACAGGCAAAAATAGAGCGGATAGAAGATGAACCTGCACAATATATTGTGCGTAAAGGATTTCAAGTTGCAGGAGAGGGAACACCTTTAGCAATTTCTTCTTTAGGAGAATTGGAAGTATTAAAGAAAGCTACGCTTGATGATGTATGTCGCCTTTATCAAAAAATGGTAGAAGAAGATCAAATTCACATTTTAGTTTGTGGTGATGTGAATGAGGAAGAGCTTCAACAATTATGCAAACAATATTTAAGTTTTACTGCTCGAAAGAAAAAAGAAGGTTTTGTATATTGTGTTTCCAATGATAAAGAAGATGTTTATAAAGAAGAATATCGAAATGTAGAACAAAGCAATATCATGATGCTGTGGTTTACGAATACCAATATTCAAGATAAAGATTATTATGCTTTAAGAGTTGCCAATGCTATGTTTGGGCAATATCCTTCTTCTTATTTATTTCAAGAAGTAAGAGAAAAAAATAGTTTATGCTATACCATTTCATCTAGTTTAACTGCATTTGATGGTACGCTAAGTGTCACAACAGGTGTTGAAAATGCACAAATTCATCATGCAATTGATTTAATTAAAAAGCAGTTTCAAAGAATATGCAATGGAGACTTTGATGAGCAGCTGATAGCAATTAGTAAAACGATGATTGTGAACTCATTATTAGCTACAAAAGACTCCATGGTTAGCTTAATCGCTCTATCTTATCAAAATGCTATTTTATCAAGAGAACAAGCAGTAGAAGATATTATAGAGCATATTCAAAAAGTATCTCGTGAAGAAATTATTGCAGCCATGAAGAAATGTGAATTGAAAATGACACTTGTATTAAGGAAGGAGGAGGAGCATGCGTAAAACTTTTAATGAACGTTATCAAGAGACGTATTATGAAGAGACATTAGATAATGGTTTACATGTGATATTATGGCATAAACCCGATTATGAAAAGTCTTTGTTTATGATGGCAACTCCTCTTGGAGCAACTGATCTTAAGCAAGTAGATGAAAATCAAAAAACATATACTTTTCCAGCAGGAATTGCGCATTTCTTAGAGCATAAAATGTTTGAAATAGAACAAGGCGATGTCATGGATATGTTTTCTAATATAGGGGCTAATGTAAATGCATTTACTTCTTATACAGAAACTGTCTATTATTTTTCAACGAGTTCTGATTTTGTGAAACCTTTGCATCTTTTATTAGATTTTGTACAAGACTTGCATATTTCAGAACAATCTGTTGAAAAGGAAAAGGGTATTATTATCCAAGAATTAAATATGTATAAGCAAATGAGTGATCAACGCTTATTAATGGAAATTTTCACTTCTTTATTCAAAGAACATCCATTAAAATTTGATATTGGTGGAGATAGTGAAAGTGTATCTGGTACAACTCTTCAACAATTAGAAGAGTGTTATCATATAAATTATCATCCAAGTACTATGGTTCTTGTAGGAGTAAGTGGAGAAGACCCTAAACGTATCATGGAAGAAATTAAACAGAATCAAGAAGCAAAAACATTCCCTGAAGCTAAGAAAATATCAACGGTTATATGGGAAGAACCCAAAGAAGTTGCACGTAAAGAGTATACTTTTTATATGGATGTTTCGATGCCTAAAGTATGTGTAGTTTATAAATTGGAAGGTATTAAAGATCCATATGAGAGATTGAAACGTGAATGGTGTATTAAAATTATGCTAGATACACATTTTTCAACATTAAATAAAGACTTCCAAACATGGCTAGATGAAGGAATTTTAAATGATTATTCAGGCTGTGAAATTGATTTAGGTGAAGATTATGGTTTCCTTCTATTTTTCTGTGAAACAAGTAAAATAGAAGCTTTTGAAAAAATTGTAGAACGTGTTATGGAAAATATTAAAGCAGCACAAATTGAAACTTCTACTTTATCGCAGCTTAAAAAGCGTTATTTTGCTCAAGGGATACGATCTTTAAATAGTTTTGATGATATTGCTGTTTCATGTGTACGTAATTATTTTCAAAAAGTCGATTATTTCAAAGCAATTGAAGTGCTAGAAAATATTACGAAAGAGCAAATTCAAGAAACATGTACATCTTTAAAGCTTGATGCTAAAGCGAAGGTTTATTTAAAACCAGAGAAAAAAAATATAAATTTGTAATTACAATTTCTTATTTGTAAGGAAAAGGTGCTGATATGCATCTTTTTTATTATATATTGTGCATTTTATCATTGTTTTCTACAAATATGGTGGTTTGCTAATCATGAAAAAATAAGAAATAATAAGGAAGAAGTTGAGGGAGTGATGCCTTATGCGGGTAGAAGGCTAAAAGAAAAGTCATAGGATGGGGTGTGATAAAATGTTAAATCAAATAGTATTAGTAGGAAAAGTAGTAGAATTACCAATCTTAAAAGAGTCAATTAGTGGTAATAAATATGCCAGTTTACAATTAGAGTTAGAAAGACCATTTAAAAATGTAAATGGGGAATTTGACACTGATATTGTCTCTGTTACTTTATGGAAAGGGATTGCAGAGACAACTATTAATGTTTGTAAAATCGGTGATATCATAGGAATGAAAGGTAGAATTCAATCGTATTCATATGAAAACAAAGAGGGACAAACATATTATGGATATGATATTATTGCAGAGAAAGTTTCATTTCTAAGCAACCGATAATAACTGTTACATTGTTTACATATTAAATAAACTCCTTTTGAAGTATAAATTACACCATTTTGTAATTTATACTTTTTTCTTTTTTTATAAAATTAGTTCAACATGCTATACAAAGAATAGAAAATAAGGTAGAATAAGCAAAGAAAAAGAGGTGTATATATGATTAGAAGATTTATTTCTTATTATAAACCGCATAGGCGACTATTTATATTAGATATGTTAGCAGCTTTTGTAA